>CAXXWL010000004.1:0-10119 GCA_963662855.2 uncultured Caenibius sp. | reverse complement strand
CCGCCAGGCAGGCGCAGCTTTCACCCGGCGAGATGGGCGCAAGGCGCAATGAATTCCTGCTGCCGGTGGGAGCGGAGGCCGCCGGCTTCCTGCACGCGCTGGTGCTGGCGCGCCGCCCGGCAGTGATCCTCGAACTTGGCACCAGCTACGGCTATTCGACGCTCTTCCTTGCGGATGCGGCGAAGGCCTGCGACGCGAAGCTCGTTACCGTCGATCTCGATCCCGCGAAGCAGGCCTATGCGGCAGCCATGCTGGACAAGGCCGGGCTGGGCCATGTGGTGGAATTCCGCTGCGGCGATGCGCTGCAAGTGGTCGCAGCCGATCCGGGGCCGTTCGAATTCGTGTTCCTCGATATCTGGAAGGACCTCTATGTCCCCTGTTTCGAGGCCGTCTATCCCAGGCTCTCGGACGAGGCGATCATCGCCACGGACAATATGATCCATCCCGAGGGCGCCCGCGACAGCGCCCGCGCGCTGCGCAAGGCGATCCGCGAAAAGCCCGATCTGCAGACCACGCTGCTGCCCATTGGGCAGGGGATCGAACTGACGGTGAAGTGGGGCGTGGGTAATGCGTCGTTGTGAAGTGTGCCGGCGAAATCTGATGAAATTCTGCCTTTAGGCGGTGGGATAACCGGTGCGATGATGCCTCTGGGCAGGAGGGAAACCGGCATTCGTTCCCGCTGACCTAGTTGTTGCCCTCACCATAGAAGCATTCGCCGCGCGGGCGCGACCCGACGGACCTATAACGGGCGGTCCCATGTTTCGCGCTGGCGTTTGCTGTGCGCCGAGCTTTCCGCGATCGTCTGGATCGCTTCCGCCTACGCCTAAGCCAACAGCCCCATATCAAGAATCGCGTCGATCCGGTCGATCACGCGGTGCGGGGCGCGTTCCGTAGGCTGAGCGGCCCATTCCTCCAGCGAGGTCGTGCCGGTGGTGACGCCGATCCCGATCGCACCGCCCAGGCGGGCCATTTCGGTCTCCACCTTGGGATCGTCGCCGATTACGGCCACTTCATGCATGGGCAGGCCCAGCTGGGCCGCGACGAATTCCATGGCGTGGAGCGAAGGCTTGCCGGTCACCTGCGGCTCCACCCCGGTCACACGGGAGACTGCGCCGCCGATGGCGCAGCTATAGCCGAAGGAGCGCCCGCTTTGCGTGGCGAAGAAGGGCACGTCGGATGCGGTGAAGAAACCCGCGCCGCTCAGCACGGCTTCGCAGGCGGCGTGGATATCGTCCATCGAGCATTCGGGATGCCAGGCGACATAGACGGCATCGGCGCTCTCCGCGCCTCCCTCGCCCGGCATGATTGTGCTGAGCCCTTCGATCCGCAGCGCCTCGGCAACGCCCTCGGTGCCCAGCACCAGCACGCGGTGGATGCCGCGATCCCTGAACACGCCGCCCGCCACGCTGTTGGGCGTGAAGAGGTTTTCGTCGGGGATGGGCAGGCCGAGGTCGCGCAGGCGTGGGCCCTGGCGGCTTGCCGGATAGGCACTGCCATTGGTGAGGGCGAGATAGGGGATGCCGCGTTCTTTCAGTGCTTCCAGCGTCTCCACCGCGCCGGGCAGCACCTTGTACTGGCCGAGTTCGCGATTGGAGAGGATCAGCGTGCCGTCGAGATCGAACATCACGCCGCGCGCCATGCCGATGGGTTCTGCGAATTGGGAATGGGGCATAGGGGTTCCGTTATCAGGCTTCGACGTCGAGGCGGAAGCCTTCCTTCTCGACAGTGATCTGGGTGAGGTCGCGCCGGGCGAGAACGCCCCGGATGAGGTCCATCACGGCGCGGGTCTGGGGAGTGTAGGCGCGCGCGGCCGGGCCGGCGGCCTGCATCGCATCCACCAGATTGGCCGGCATAGTGGCGCGCAGCAGGAATTCCTCGTCCGACAAATTCGTGCCGATGCGCTTCCGCAGGTCGGAAAGCTCGGCCATGCCGGGTTCTGCCGCCAGTTCCTTCGTGCGCGGATCGGACATGATCCGGTCCATCAGATTGGGGTCGACCGGCTGCATCGGACGGCCAAACTTGCCGATGGCGAAGCGGATGATCTCGTCCGGGATCACGGCATAGCGTTCCTTGCCGGTGACGTTCATCACCGCCTGGGTCTGCAGCATCTGGGCGAAAGGCGTCATCACGATCGGCCAGCCAAGCTCGCGCCGGACGCGGCCGAGTTCCTCGATCACCGCGCCTTCCAGATGGGGAACGCGCTGGTCCGACAAATGGCGGCGCATGGTGCCGACCATGCCGCCGGGAAGGTTGTGATGGAAATAGGCCGCATCGAAGGCCATCGGGCGGCCGGTGGGCAGGCCCTCGGCCTCGGCCAGATCGGTGAAATAGCGGCTGACTTCGGCCACGGCCTCGTCATCGATATCCACCGCGTGGCCCAGGGCGCGCAGATTGGCGATCATCCGCTCCATCGGCGGGTTGGAGGTGCCGTCTGCCGCACCGCCGCTGGCGCATTGCAGGGCGCTGGCACCCAGTTCCACGCCTTCGAGATAGGCCTGCTCGGCCAGGCCGATGGTGCAATGGGCATGCAGTTCCAGCGGCTTGTCGCCAATCTCCGCCATGATCGCGGGGATCAGGGTCTGCGCACGCTTGCTGGTGAGCAGCCCGCCCGGGTCCTTGATATAGAGTGCGTCGATATCGGGGCTGGCGGCCATGATCCGCGCGGCTTCGGCATAATGGGAATCATCGTGGATCGGGCTGATCGTATAGACCAGCGCGCCCACCACCTGCTCGCCGCCCGCGCGCTTTACCAGCCGGGCGCCTTCCACATTGGCCGGCGCATCGTTCATCGGATCGGCCAGGGCAAAGCGGCGGATGCCGTTGCGCGCCAGGGTGCGGAAGGCCAGTTCCATGAATTCGGGGCTGGCCGTTTCCCATGCGATGAAGCGGAAGCCGGTGGAGAGGAATTGCAGCGGCGTGGTGGGGCAGGCCTCCGCCATGGCGCGGATCCGCTCCCACGGGTCTTCCTGCTTATATCGCACCGCCACGCCCATATGGGTGGAGGTTGTGAAATCGATCGCCTTGAAGCCGCAACGTTCCATCGCCGGGGCGATGGTGAGGGTGCGGGCGGTATCGACGCCCAGCGCACCCCACAGGCACTGGTTGCCGTCACGCAGCGATGTTTCGATCAGCTGGACATTGGCCATGGCCTATCCGCCCGTCTTCACGCGGAGGAGGGGCTGGCCTTCCTCCACGGAGGTGCCGTTTTCGGCCAGGATGGCGACCACGGTGCCCGCAACGCCCGCGCGGACGGAGTTCATCAGCTTCATCACTTCGATGATGCCGATCACGCTGTCTTCGTTCACCAGATCGCCGACTTTCACAAAGGCGGGGTCGCCCGGGCGCGGGGCGGAATAGAAATTGCCGAGCAACGGGGCAGGCACATCCACTTCGCCGGCGGCGAGGCCGGTAGCTTGCGGGGCAGGGGCCGGGGGGGCGACCGGGGCAGGCGCGGCGGCGCGCGGCGCCGGCGGATCATAGCCGTCATCGTCATGGAACCGGCGGCCTGAGCCCCCCCGGCTGACGCGCAGCTTGAAGTCCCCGATTTCCAGCTTCAGCTCGGAAAACTGGGAATCGTCCAGCAGGCGGGTGATTTCCGCAATGTCCTTGGCCGTCAGGATCATCGACGGCCCCCGAAGATATTCATGACGTGGCTCAGCGGATTGTCTTTCTTCTCGGCCACCGGGGCCACTTCCTTCGCGGACCAGACGGTCTCCGGGCGGCTCTGGAGCAGCAGGAGGTTGCCCTGCTTGTCCACGGCCCATTCGATATCCTGCGGGCGGCCGTAATGGCGTTCGATCTTGCGGCCGACGTCGCGCAGGGCCTGCAGTTCCTCATCCGACAGACAGGGCGTTTCCGCGTCCAGTCTGTTAAGCTCGACTTCCATGATCCCGCCTTCGGGCGCGGGCACCTGCTTGGCGTGCTTGTGCGATATGTCGCGCACGCTGATCTCGCCCGTGATCTTGCCCATCACCCACCGGTCGGGCGTGACTTCGCCGGAGACGACCGCGCTGCCCAGGCCCCATGCGCCTTCGATGGTGATAACCGATTTGTCGCCGCTGGTGGGGGAGCGGGTGAACATCACGCCTGCCGTCCGGGCATCCACCATCTGCTGCACGACCACGGCCATCGCCACGCCTTCTTCGGGCAGCTTGTGCTTGAGGCGATAGGTCATGCTCTCCACCGAATAGAGGCTGCCCCAGCATTCGCGCACGCGGCGGACGGTTTCAGCCGCGCTCAGCACCCACAGGAACGTGTCCTGAAGACCGGCGAAGCTGGCATCCTCGGCATCTTCCGTAGTGGCGGAGGAGCGGACCGCGACCGGCACCGCGCCGCCACCGCACAATTCGGCATGGGCGGAAAGGATCGCCTGTTCCACCTCGGCGGGAAGGGGTTCCTCCACCACCCGGCGGCGCAATTCCTGTGAGAGGGCGGTGACGGCGTCCAGATCGGCAGGCTCAAGCCACTCCACTTTGTCGCGCACGCTGTCGCGCGCCTCCAGTGCCTTGAGGAACAATTCGAAGGCATGGGTAGTAACGACGAAGCCCGGAGGAACGGCAATGCCCGCCTGGGTCAATTCGCCGAGGCTGCCGCCCTTGCCGCCCACGGTGGGGCGGTCGTGAATGCCGACTTCGGAAAACCAGGCGATGGATTTTGCTTCACTGCTCATCGCTTCATGCATCCTCAAGCGCAGGCTCGTCATCCAGGATCGTCACCGTTCCGCGTCCGCCATCCACGCGGATCCGCTGGCCATCCTTGATCTTCTGGGTGGCGGTTCCGGTGCCGACCACGGCGGGCAGGCCATATTCGCGTGCGACGATAGCCATGTGGCTCATCGATCCGCCAATGTCGGACACGGCGGCAACGATCTTCTGGAAGATCGGCGCCCAGGTGGGGTTGGTCACCTGGCAGACCAGAATGTCGCCCTGCTGCAGGCGGCCGATTTCCTCTACCGACTTCACCACGCGGGCGGGGCCCTCCACCACGCCGTTGGAGGCGGCGAAGCCCTTCAGTTCCTTCGTGTCCACATCGTCATCGGCATTGAGCCAGGCGTCGAGATTTTCGCGAGTGATGCCCCACAGCATGACGATGGCCGGATCGTCGATCGAATCCGGCACATTGCCCAGCGCGGGCGGGGTGGGGTGCTTGGCCCATTCGGCAATCGCGGCCGCACGCTGCTTGACGATGGCGGGCCAGTGCTTGGGGCCGCGCGGTTCGGAGCCGATGCCCCAGGAGAGCATCAGATCGATGATCGCGCTTTCCAGCTCGAACTGGGTGAGGTGGAACACGTCATCCTCTTTCTCGAAGAAGCCGTGATCGCGCAGCAGCGCGCCGAACTCACGGATCTTGTTGAAGAACAGGTTGGTGTACCAATGCTCGCAATAGAATTTGTGCCCCTCCACATAGGGGAACACGCGGTGGGCGAGGTGGATCAGCTGATCGTAAGTGGCCTTGTCCTCATCCGTGTCCAGCAGCTCGCGGTAATCGATCACCAGTTGCTCGCGTTCGGCAATCAGCTGGGCGGTCGGCCGCTCCAGATTCACGCCGGCCTTCACCTTCTGGATATAGCCGGGCAGCGCCGCGAAGGGCAGCGAGAGATCGTCGTTCCAGCTGCGGTGATAATGGTAGAAACCGTCGCCCGAGCTGACGTTGAACCAGGGGTTGCGGCTCGTTTCCAGCTCCTCGAGCCAGGCCTTGCCGCTCTCGCCCAACTGGTCGAGCGCTTCCAGCACGTCGTCGATATACATACCGTCATGGAACTTGTCGTCCACGCCCAGTTCCACTGCGCGGCGGGCGAGGCGCTTCACTTCTTCGTCCGGGCGGAAGATCTCCGCCTCCATGCCGGCGACCATGCGGCTGATGGTCTGGTCCGAAATCTCGGGGAAGGCCTTCTTGCAGAAATCGAAGAAGGTCATGTAGGCGCCATATCCGAGCAGCAGGAACTCGAAATGGTGGTGCCACATCCGGTGGTAGCCTTCGATCTGCTTCTGATAGATATCGAGCAGCGCATGATTGGCGGCCACGCCCTTGCCGGTATGGGTCGTTTCCAGCGGTTCGTAATCGGGCAGCGAAGGCTTGGGCAGCGCCTGCGCATCCGCGATCAGCGCCTTCATCTTGACCTTCCACTGGTCGTAGAGGGTTTCCCAATTCTCGTAATAATAGAAGGCGCGCTGCTGGAATTCGCCCACGCGTTCCTCGATCTCAGCCGGATCGGTCACGGCCACGCCGCCGATATAGACCCGCCCGTTGATCACCCGATGGTCGATCCCCTTGGCGGTGGGCAGCACATGGACGCGAGTGTTGAACGCGCCCAGCGCGACATAGGCGGCCTCGGCCGTGATCATGTCGAAATGATGCATCGGCTCGGGGAAATGCATGGAATTGTAGAACCAGAATCGCTCGTCATCTTCGGGCGTGAACTGGGTGTAATAGGGATAGGCGGCCTGGGCGGCTTCCGTGCCCGGCACAACCTTGAGGGAACTCGGCAAGGGGAATCCCTTTGCTCCATCGGCCATTTCCAGCATCCTTCCATTATGTCCCGATCCCGCGTGGCCGAAGCCCGCAGGTCGTTATTATTGACCCATTGATAGTGATTGCGTTCCCGTTGCGGTAGGATTCACGCACATCAAGAATAGGACAAAACGAGAGGGCTATTGTCTTATTTCGACCAGCCGGAGATTTGCCCTCAGGATTGGGGCGCGTGGCCTGCGCGCCATTCGCGCGGCGTGATGCCGAACCGCTTGCGGAACAAGCGCGCGAAATAGCCGGGATCGAGAAAGCCGCTGCGATAGGCGACCTCTGCGATGGACAGGCTGTGGGACCGCGGGTCAGACAACATGTCGCTTGCCCGCTCCAGCCGGGTGGCATTCAGTTCCTGCACGAAGCTGGTGCCGCTGCCGGCGAGCAGTGCCTGAAGATAGCTTTTCGAAATGCGGCAATCATTGGCCACGCGATCCGGAGTCAGCTCGGGATCGGCATATTCGTTTTCGATCCGGCGCAGGATCAGCCGGGCAAGCTGCCCGCGATGGCGGTGCTTGGGGCTGCTGCCCTCGCTTGCTTCGTGCACGCCGGTAGCCAGCGCCAGCAAGGTGCCAATCTGCTCGGCGATCAGAGAGCGGGGCAGCGTAGTGCTTGTCAGCCTGTCGGTCAGGCATTCCAGCAGGGCGCCCAGCGGCGCGCCCCAGCCATTTCGTCCGTCCATCGGCACGGCGAGATATTTGCCCACATCGGGCAGGAATTTCTCCAGCCAGTTCTGCGGCATCATCAGATCGAGCGCGCGATGCTCTGTCTCCATCTCCATCTGGTAGAAGCGGGTATTGTCGAGCAGCACAAACTGCCCCGCCTCCAGCGTGAAGCGCTTTCCGCCCATCGAGGTCTTCATCGCGCCTTCCTGAGCATAGACGAGCTGGATCGACGGCGTGGCGCGCATCGCGGCCCCTTCCGCGCCGGTATGGGTCACGCGCTGGGCGGGGGCGTGGAGCTGGAGCAGGCGCAGCTGCCCGATGCCATGGCTGACCCAGCGGGCGGCGAAACTTTCGGGATCGAAGACGGTGACTTCGATCGGCGCAATCGTGCTGGCCGCCCAGCTGCGCCATTGGTCTATGGCGTCCCGCTTGGGCAGGCCGGACGAACTCCATTCGCGGTCGTCATGTGCCTGTTTGTCTCGCTCGATCACGTCGGCCTTATGGCACGGATCGGGCCGCGCGGTCACTGTCCGGTGGGGCAGATTCGGCAGGGCTGGCCAAGCGGGAGTCGCAAAGACCGGGGGGCAATTGGGGCAACCCCCCGGTCAGCGTACCGGTCATCCCCTCCCGCTGATGCGTGCATGGCTCGCGTGTAAATCCGCAAGTCTTCCGCGCGCGCGGTCTTATTTTTTGAACGGTAACTGGTGCGACCCGAAAGGCCTCTTGGGGCAGCTTTCGGTTCGGAAGATAGTGCAATTACATTCGTATTCGAAAGGATAAGAGCGCACGAGAATCAGGACAAAAGCGCATGCGCCTTTGTCCGTTTCATAATGGGTCAGGCCATTTCCCGCCATGCACGGGGTGTGGCGTTGAAGCGTTTGCGGAACTGGCGGGCGAAATAGCCGGGATCGAGAAAGCCGCAGCGATAGGCCACTTCCGCCACGGGAAGCAGGCGGTTGGCCGGATCGGTGAGCATGGTGCTGGCATTGTCGAGCCGCACCGCGTTGAGTTCGCGCACGAAACTGGTGCCTGAATTGGCAAGCAGCGTCTGCAGATAGCGTTTGGAAATGCGCAAATCCGCGGCCACCCCTTCGGGCGAAAGTTCCGGATCGGCAAAGTCGCCTTCGATCCGTCGCATGATCTGCTGTGCCAGCCGCGTGCCGGGGCGGACCGCGACAGGTTCTTTCACGCCCAGCGCCAGCGCCACCAGATGGCCGATCTGTTCCGCCACAAGCGTGCGAGGGAGGGGGCAGGAATCATTCTCCCGCGCGATGGTCAGCAGCATACTGGCAAGCGGCGGAGCCCAGCCCCGGTCCATCGGCGCTGGCCGGCCGATATGGGAGCGGGGATCGGGCAGGAATTGTTCCAGCCAGGGCAGGGGCATGATCAGGTCCACCGCCTCATGCGGGGTGCGCATATCCAGTTCAAACCGGTTGCTATTGTCGATCAGCACGAATTCGCCCGGCTTCACGCTGAAGCTGATGCCTTCCGCGCTGCCCCGGATAGCGCCCCGGATCGCGTAGATCAGGTGGAACAGGTGATCGGCCGCCACCAGATCCTGTTCGATCTCGCGATGGACGACCTTCTGCGCGGGCGCGACGAGATAGAGCAGGCGGAGCTGGCCGACACCGTGGCTGATCAGCCGGGCGTCAAATTCCCCGGTATCGTGGAGAGAAATCTCCACCGGGGATTCGCGCCTGTCCGCAAAATAACTTTGCCAGCGCGTGACCGCTTCCTCGGAGGAGATCCCCTCCGAGGACCATGTCTCGCCCTTCTGGAGGGTTGAATCCGGCATGGCGCGCGGTCCGGCCCGGTGGGTCCAGGGCTTAGCCTTCTTTCAGGCCTTCGGTGATGCGCTGCGTTTCGGCGCTGGTCGATGCCGGGCCGGTGTTGCGCTTGTGAATCCCGCCCTGGCCCTGGGGAGCAAAGAGTTCGGGATCGCCGTCGCGCTGCTTGAGGCCGAACAGCGGGAACAGGCCCGGATGGCGGCCGAGACCGTCATAGAGATCGAGGCAGCGCTCAATCCAGTCGCGCAGCGGATCGTCCTCTGCAAAGACCGGGCTGGTCTGGCAGACCGAGGCAGTGAACAGGATCGAGCCGAGAATGCGATAATCGGCATAATTGGGCTGCGATCCGCCCAGCCACTTGCTTTCGCGCAGGGCGATACGCAGCGGTTCGAGCTCGGCGGAAATTTTGGGCAGACGGTCTTCATAACCGGCCTGCATATCCTCCAGCTTCATGCCCAGCATGATCTCGCGCGAATGGGTGATGTATTCGTGGTCTTCGGGGTTCGCCAGATTGCGATAGTTCGCGCAGAAGCAGCGCATCCACGGGCCGGTGGCGACCTTCCAGAACCACGCATCGAGCGCGCGGGTGACAATGGCGACGCTTTCATGCGGGACCAGCGTGGGGCGCGCGGGATATTCGGCGTCGAGATATTCGACGATGCCCCAGCTATCGAGCACCCATTTGCCATCGTCCACAATGGCGGGAAGCCGCTCCGAATGGCCGCCGGTGCGCTCTGGAATGCCGGTGAAGCCGCCGGGCACTACATCGAGTTCGAAGCCCTTGTGCTTGAGGGCATATTTGGTCGCCCAGACGAAGGGGCTGATCGTCGCGCCGGTAGAAAGGGCGAGGTCATAGAAGGTGATCGTGTTGTTCTTGGCCAAGGTGGCTCTCCCATGGGACTCGATGCGTTTTGACGTGCAGTGCTACGCCCGCAGGGGGCGTTTGAACACTGACATATCGCAAATTCAGGCCGGGGAAAGTACCGTGGCGACGGCCCGCAACACGCGCTCGGCCCATTCGGGGCGGCAGATCAGCAGGTCCGGCATATAGGTGTCGGCCTGGTTGTAAATCAGCGGGCTGCCGTCGATGCGCGAACAATGCAGGCCATGCGCCAGCGCCACGGCAACGGGGGCGCAACTGTCCCATT
>CAXXWL010000003.1:300000-397500 GCA_963662855.2 uncultured Caenibius sp. | reverse complement strand
GACCAAATTGCCCAACCGTGCCCAGTTCGGCGCCCAGATCGAAGGCGCGCTCGATGCGCCGGAAAGCAGGCTCGCGCTACTGTTCGTCGATCTCGATGGCTTCAAGCTGGTGAACGATACGATGGGCCATGCCGTGGGGGACGAAGTGCTGACACAGGTCGCGGCCCGCCTGCTCGAAGTCTGCGCCAGGCCTTCCACTCTCATCAGCAGGCTGGGGGGCGATGAATTCGCCATTATCCTGCCGTCGGGCGATGTCGATGGGATCGACGAGTTCTGCAGCGTCCTAATTGAACGGCTATCTGCCTCCTACCAGTTGGAAGACCAGCGGCGCGTCGAGATCGGGGCCTCGATCGGGATTGCACTCGCCCCGCTGCATGGCACGCGTAGCAAGGAATTGCTGTCTCGCGCGGACATCGCCCTGAGTGTGGCGAAGGCCTCCGGCAAGCGTAGCTTCCGCCGCTTCGAGCCGGAAATGGAGCGCAAGGTGCAGGAGCGCGTGGCACTCGAAGCCGAATTGCGCCAGGCGCTGCGGCGCCGAAGCGGGCTGTTCGTATTCTATCAGCCGATCCTGAACATCGCGAGCGGCCGCGTGACTGCGCGTGAGGCGCTGGTGCGCTGGCATTTGCCCGGCAGAGGCTGGATATCGCCTTCCGATTTCATCCCGATTGCCGAACAGAGCGGCCTGATCCGCGAGTTAGGCCTGTTTGTGCTCGAACAGGCGTGCACGGATGCGGTGACATGGGAAGATGGCGCACGCGTGGCGGTGAATGTTTCACCCGGCCAGTTGGGGAACGGCACTATCGCCAATGCCGTGCTTTCGATCCTGGTCAGCACCGGCCTCGCCCCCGATCGCCTCGAAGTCGAGATTACTGAAACCGCCCTGCTGAATGAAGAGGTCAACGGGATCGGCGATCTGCGCCAGCTCAGCGCGATGGGCGTGCGAGTGGCGCTGGACGATTTCGGCACCGGCTATTCCTCGCTTGCCCATCTGCGATCCTTCCCCTTCGACAAGATCAAGATCGACGGGTCCTTCGT
Source organism: uncultured Caenibius sp. (assembly GCA_963662855.2). Classification (GTDB taxonomy): domain Bacteria; phylum Pseudomonadota; class Alphaproteobacteria; order Sphingomonadales; family Sphingomonadaceae; genus Andeanibacterium. The sequence goes on along the minus strand of CAXXWL010000003.1, from coordinate 396,465 downwards.
GCGCGATGCGCTGACCCGGCCCGATTGCGCCGCGGTGGTGGGCGCGGTGGCCGATCTCGGCCGGCGCCTGGGCGTCACCACGGTGGCGGAAGGGGTCGAGACGGAAGAGCATCTCAAGCTCGTGACCCGCGAAGGCTGCGTGGAAGTGCAGGGGCACTATTTCGGCGTGGCCGAACCCGACGCGCGTGACTGGCGCGAAGTTACCGATCTTGCCGCATCGGCCTGACCCATTCATGCGATTCTTTACGGCGCGACCCATAATCCATTGACGCTTTGCGCCGCGATCTTCCAAGCTCCCGAAAAAATATCGCAGGGAGCCAGTATGCCATCCAGAATCGCAATCGCCGCCACCCTCGTCATCGGCGCCGGGTTGGTCTCCAGCTGCGCCCCTACGGGCGAGCCGAACTCCACCATTGCCCATGTGCAGGAACGCGCGCGGTGCGAAGCCGCCTCGGCACTCGGCGGGCTGGGTTCCGCTGCCAGCGCGAAATGGGTGGAGGCAGATGGCGCACTACCGGCCTTCTGCGAAGTGATCGCCACGCTTTCGCCCGAGCAAGGCTCCGAAATCGGGGTGGTCTATCGCCTTCCGGTGGGCTGGAACGGCAAGATGCTGGGCCTGGGCGGCGGTGGCTGGGCGGGCAACATCACGCTCGATGCCGCAAAGCCGGGCCTGACGGCGGGCTATGCCACGGCGCAAACCGACGGCGGCCATGCCAGCACCGCGCCGTTCGAGAACCCCTGGGTGGTCGATCCGGTGAAGGCCAAGGATTTTTCCTGGCGCGCGATCCATGAAATGACCGTGGCGGGCAAGGCACTGGTTGCCGCCTATTACGGCAAGGGGCTGGACAGGTCCTATTTTCACGGTTGCTCCACCGGCGGGCGCATGGCGCTGATGGAGGCACAGCGCTTCCCGAACGATTACGATGCGATCATCGCGCAGGCGCCGGTCTATACGCTGCAGGTCCAGACGAGCGCGGTGCTGCGCAACAATCTGTTCGCCCAGCCGGGTGCGGCTCTGGGCGCGGAGGGTGCGAAACTGGTGAGCGACGCGGTGCTCAAATCCTGCGACGCGAAGGATGGCGTGGCTGATGGCGTGATCGCCGATCCGCGTTCCTGCCATTGGAAGCCGGCGGAACTGCTGTGCAAGCCCGGTGCGAGCGGTGGCTGCCTTACCCAGCCGCAGGTCAACGCGCTGAATGTGGCTTATGACGGGGTGCGCGCCGCCGATGGCTCCTTTGCCCAGCTACCGCTCAGCCGGGGCGGGGAGGCCGGATGGGCGGCTTTCATCGCGATCAATGGCGACCGCAAGGAATTCTCCAATGGCGGCGGGACCGGGGGGCTGGTGCCGGTGCTGTGGGGCGGCAGGCAGGTAGATCTCAACGCGCTCACGCCCGCGCAGGTGGTGGAAGGCCGGGCGAGCGGCTTTGCGAAGATGTATGAGGCTGGCGATCCCGATCTGAAGCCCTTCTTCGCGCGCGGGGGCAAGCTGCTGATGTGGCATGGCGAAAGCGATCCGGGGCCGAGTCCGGTGGGCACGATCGACTATGTCGAGGCCGTGAAGCGCGCCGATCCGGCGGGCGCGGTCGGCGGCCTGCAATTGTTCCTCGCTCCGGGCGTGGGCCATTGCGCCGGCGGGCCGGGGGCCGATCAAGTGGACGTGCTGGGCGCGCTGGATGGCTGGGTTAAGGGCGGCAAGACGCCGCAGACCCTGGTGGCGAAGAAGGCGGATGGATCGATGGTCCGTCCGCTCTGCGCCTGGCCGAAAGTGGCGCATTACGCGGGCAAGGGCGACGTGAACGATCCGAAGAACTACAATTGCGTCGCGCGCGACTGACGAAGGGAGCGCCTGAATGTCGGGAATGGTGAACGGCCGTTGGGTGACCAGCATGCCCGCGGGCGAGGAGATCGAGGGTGGCCGCTTCGTGCGGATGGACAGCCTGTTCCGCAATGCCATCTCCGCCGATCCGGATGCGGAATTCCCGGCCGAGGCGGGGCGCTATCATCTGTGGGTCGCCTGGGGTTGCCCCTGGGCGGCGCGCGCGCTGGCGGTGCGGGCGCTCAAGGGGCTGACCGATCTGATCCCGGCCTATTTCGCGCTTTCTGCCTTCGATGGGGAGGGGTGGACCTATGACGAGGGGCCGGAAGGCAAGGTGCCCGAAACCTATCCCCTCCACCGGATCTACAGCCGCGCCGTGCCCGATTACACTGGCAAGGTGACCGTGCCGACCTTGTGGGATTCGAAAACCGGGCGGATCGTGAACAATGAAAGTTCCGAGATCATCCGCATGTTCAATCAGGCGTTCGATGGCCTCACCGGTAATCGGCTCGATCTCTATCCGCCGGAGCTTCGGCCCGAGATCGACCGCTGGAACGACTATATCTATCCGCGCATCAACAATGGCGTCTACCGCGCCGGCTTCGCGACCACGCAGCAGGCCTATGACGAGGCGGCCAGCGAATTATTCGCCGCGCTGGACCATGTGGACGCGCATCTGGCGACCAGCCGCTATCTGGCAGGCGACCTTTGCACTGAGGCGGATTGGCGGCTGTTTTGCACGCTGGTGCGCTTCGACATCGGCTATTACGGCGCCTTCAAATGCAACCTCAAGCGGATCGAGGATTATCCGCAGCTCTCCAACTATCTGCGCGAACTCTATCAATGGCCCGGCATTACCGCGACGGTGTGGCTCGACCGGATCAAGGCCGATTATTACGGCCTCGCCAATGTGAACCCCAGCCGGATCATTCCCGTCGGGCCGAAAGTGGACCTTACCGGCGCGCATGACCGCGCACGGTTGCCGGGGCGGGGGATTGCGGAGAAGGGCTGAGGTTTTCGGGCCTGCGCAACATATGAAAACTCATCCGGCGGCGAGCCCGGACGTAACGCCTTGGTGTAAACTCAAACCAATCGCGCGGCCGGCACGGCGTCAGGGAATGGCGCGTGCAGGGCGGGCGGAAGCATTTGCGAATGACCGGGCGCCAGTCCGCTGCGCCTTGGGTTCGACCCTTGTGGTCGACGATCGGCCGGGAAAGCTGCCGCGGGCTCGCGAGCGGCGTGTCTTTCCCCCGCGAGTGATAGCCTCGCGCCACCGACGGTCCGTTTCCGCCCCGGTAGCCTGCCCGTCCTTGGGGGCAGGGATGCGGAGTGTGGAAGAGGGAGCCGCTCATCCGATCTGCCGCGTCTGAGCGCTGGAGGCGTGCCATTGGGATAACCGCCCAAGGGAGCCGCGCCCGCGCCGGCCGCGTTGTTCATGCGAACAAGAACAAGGGAGCAGTGCTGTCGACTTGGCCTTGCTCCGGATTGGTATCCAGCGGGCTTGCTATTGCCTGCGGAATGCTGGGTCATATAACCCAAATGGTTCATTATGTCAAGGTGAATAACCTAACCCTAACTCGTCATCCCAGCGAAAGCCGGGATCTCTCACCTCGCGCGCCACGGCCAGCGACCCCAGCTCGACCGTAGGGAGGTCTAGCCTGAGCCTGTCGAAGGGCTGGGGTGACGATTGGGGCGGGGCAACGCGAGAGGGCTGGGGTGACGACAGGGGCGGGGATGACGGCTGGGGGCCGTCAGACCAGCCCCAGCCGGTCCGCATAGAGCAGGCGGCCGCCGGAAAGGTGCCACAGGGCTTCGTTGAAATCCTCGGGGCTCATGGCGAAGCAGCCGTTGGAACGGCCCAACCGGCCCCATTTTTCGATATGGGCGGGCGTGGCGTAATCGGCCGAATGCATCACGATGGCGCGGGGCAGGGCGTTGGAATTGTCCGGGTCTAGTCCGCCAAGGCGGATCGAGGTGCCATAGCGGCCCTTGTACCATTCCCAGGTGATATAGGCGCCCCGGCTGGTGGCGTTCGAACCTTCGATGTTGGAAAATTGCTGCAGGAAGCCCGAATGATCGGGGTCGGAACCCGTGCCATGGGCCACCAGGAAGCTGCGCACCGTGCCTGCTTCCATATTGGCGAAGTGGAAGCGCGGAAGCGAGGAATGGACACCGTAATCGGCAATGCCCACGATATCCTTGCGCCACAGGGCGCTGCCCGCCCGGTCCACCTCGCGCCGGGCAATGTCCAGCAGTTTGCGATCCCGCTCCGAAAGCGGGGATGCCTGCGCGAAGGCGCGCGTAGGCAGGCCGGCCATTGCGGCGGCGGCGCCTGCGACCTTCAGCAGATTTCGTCTGTCGAATGTCGTGCTCATTTTCCTTTTATGCCACAAAATTTCTGAGAGGAAAATGAATGGTGGGTGGGGTGGATGCGGGAAGGAGCGATTGCTGGCCTGGCAAAGGTCAAATTCTGAAGCGCGCAATTGCGGACATTGCATCCTTGAATTTTCGATTGGTGCCGACGAGGGAGATACAAATGTCACCTCCGGTCAGCCTGCGGTTCGTTCCAGCGAACAGTGTGGTGACGCCATGTCCCGGGAAGCGTTCGGGATTGCGCAATTTCAGGACGATGAACTTCTGTCTTTTCACGCGCCGGGTCGACACACTATGAATCTCCGACCATGGGATGAGTTGATCGGACCAGGGCAGCCAGCGGATTCCCGATGGCCCGATCTGCAACTGCACACGCAGATCGAAGAACTTCCTCGCCCAGATGAAACTGGCAAAGCCGAAGAAAATCGCACCGAACCAGCCGATCCCCTTCAATACGGAATCAGGATAGTTCCGCGAAACCGGTGGGGCACCGAAGGCACCGACTATCCATAGACTGGCCGCAACGAAACCAACCGAGCCGAGAAATATCAAGACAATACGCCAGCGCGAATTGTGAGCGATGAAGTCAGCCATCGGCGCGCAGCTTTAGCGCCATGATCGATTTTCTCCACACCGCCTGCAGAGTGGCCGCACCTTTCGATTACTCCACCTGCCCCGCCAGCGCGGTCAACGCCTCGCCATCCACGCGCATGATCGTCCATTCGTCCATCATCCGCGCACCGAGCGATTTGTAGAAGCCGATGGAAGGCTCGTTCCAGTCCAGCACCGACCATTCGAGCCGGGCGCAATCGCGCTCCACTGTCAAGCGCGCGAGTTCGGTCAGCAGCGCCTTGCCGAGGCCTGCCCCGCGCGCTTCGGGCATGACAAACAGATCTTCGAGGTAAATCCCCGGCCGCCCTTCGAAGGTGGAGAAATTATGGAAGAACAGCGCAAAACCGCGCGCCTCGCCATCCACTTCGCCGATCAGCACTTCGGCGTAAGGGCCCCGACCGCCATTGGGTCCGAACAGTTTTTGCTCCAGCACAGCCTCGTCGAAGCGGACTTCGTGGGCCAGCTTTTCATATTCAGCGAGAGCACGGATCAGCGAGGCGATCAGCGGCATGTCGGCGGGAGTGGCCGCCCGGATGGAAAGGGTCATTCTTCGTTCGTGCCAGTCTAGATGATGCGACCGACTTCCAGCTCGTCGATCCTGAGTTTGCGGATGCGGGCCTTCCCGATACTCAGCCGCCCGATAGCGAGCGCGCCGACGGCAAAGGCGCCCAGCGCGAAGGCACCCACGGCAATCGCGCCGATTGCCCCGCTGCCCAGCGCCGCCGCGCCGGTGGCCGAAGCGCCCGTGGCGCTTGCGCCGGTGGCGACGGCCCCGCGCGATAGCGAGGGTTTGCGGGTGGCGGGCAGTTTGGCTGCCGCCTCAACGGGAAGCACGTCCGGCCGGGCGGGCTTGTGCCTCACGCAGCCTTCCCGTGGATCGTATCCATGCTGACAGACGTACCCGCGTCGATCTCCGCCGCCTTGGCTTCCACCAGCTTCACGATGTGGTCCAGCATGTCGGTATCGTTCACATGGTGGTCGGTCACGCCCGAGAGATAGACCATGTGCTTGCCCGCGCCGCCGCCGGTAATGCCGATATCGGTTTCGCGCGCCTCGCCCGGGCCGTTGACCACGCAGCCGAGCACGGAGACGCTCATCGGCGTCTTGATGTGGCTCAGCCGGTCTTCCAGCGCGGCGACGGTGCGGATCACGTCGAAGCCTTGCCGCGCGCAGCTGGGGCAGGAGACGACGCGCACCCCGCGTGTGCGCAGGCCGAGGCTCTTGAGGATTTCATAGCCGACGCGGACTTCCTCTTCCGGCTCGGCCGAGAGGGAGACGCGGATCGTGTCGCCAATGCCGGCCCACAGCAGATTGCCGATGCCGATGGAGCTTTTCACCGTGCCGCCGATCAGCCCGCCCGCCTCGGTAATGCCAAGGTGCAGCGGGCAATCCACTGCGTCGGCCAGTTGCATATAGGCGGCGACCGCGAGGAACACGTCGCTGGCCTTCACGGCCACCTTATATTCGTGGAAATCGTGGTCCTGCAGCAGCTTGATATGGTCGAGCGCGCTTTCCACCAGCGCCTCGGGGCAGGGCTCGCCATATTTTTCCAGCAGGTCCTTCTCGAGACTTCCCGCATTCACGCCGATGCGGATCGAGCAGCCATTGGCCTTGGCCGCGCGCACCACTTCGGCCACCCGCTCGCTGCTGCCGATATTGCCGGGATTGATGCGCAGGCAGGCCGCGCCCGCATCCGCCGCTTCCAGCGCGCGTTTGTAGTGGAAATGGATATCAGCCACCAAGGGCACGCGGGCAGCCTTGGCGATCTGTTTGAAGGCCGCAGTGCTTTCCACATCCGGGCAGGAGACGCGGATGATATCGGCGCCCGCCTCCTCGCAGCGGCGGATCTGGTCGATCGTGGCCACCGGATCGGACGTGAGCGTATTGGTCATGGTCTGCACCGTAATCGGCGCATCGCCGCCAACGGGCACGGCACCCACCATGATCTGGCGGCTCTTGCGGCGCATGATATCGCGCCAGGGGCGTATGGAAGACATGGGCCGCGATATAGGGCGAAGCGTGTTGCCCCACAATGACGGATAAGGGGCGGGGACGGATAAGGGGCAGGCGGCCTCTATCCGGCGAAGGGCGTGGCCGGCACGCCGGAAACTTCCACCCGGAAGGAGAAGATCGCCCCGGCATGGGGATGCCGCTCCAGCTCCGCATCGCTCATCAGGGCGCGGGCACTGGTGACATAGGCAGTGCGCATATCCTCGCCGCCGAAGCCGATCATGGTGGTGCGGTGCGTGGGGATTTCCACCGTGCAGAGGATTTCGCCCTGCGGCGAAAGGCGCACCACCTTGCCGCCGCCATCGGAGAGACCGAACAGCGCGACCCAATAGCATCCCTCCACATCGAACCAGCCGCCATCGGGCGTGCCCAGCCCCTCGGGGAAGTGGTGGAGAATGCGGCGGGTGGACAGTGCCCCGCTCACCGGATCGACATCATAGGCCCGCACCATGTGGCTGGGGCTGTCGGCATGGCAGAACATCGTGCCATCGGCGGAGAAGGCGGCGGAATTGCAGGTAGTCATGCCGCTTTCGACCAGAGTGACGGTGCCATCGGCATCGGCGCGATAGAGCGCGGCGTCGGCAGCGCTCTTCGCTTCGTTCACCGCGCCGACCCAGAAACGCCCGGCGGGATCCGTGCAGCCATCGTTGAGGCGCAGATCGGGCTTTCCGGCCAGGATCTGTTCGCCAAAGGGCACGGGATCGGCGTCCCAGCTGTCCAGCATGGCCAGCCCGTCCTTCATCGCCAGCAGGAAGCCGCCCCCGACGCGAAAGGCGAAGCAGCCGACCGGCTGGGCGAAGCGGCGGCATTCGTCGGTTCCGCTGGCCGGATCGAAGCGGTGCAGTTCGCTGCGGAAGATGTCGACCCAATAGAGGCGCTTCTCCTGCGCATGCCAGATCGGGCTTTCGCCCAGTTCCGCCCTTGCATCGAGCGCGACGACAGGTTCGATCGTTTCCATGGGCATGGCAATGGACGCGGCGGGTCCGCCCGGCAATGGAACGCAGCGCCCTGTTTCTTGGCGTTTCGCGCCCGCCCTGCTCCCCGGTTGTCCCTCCGGCGGAAATGGCCCAAGAAGCCTCTCCCACGGGCACCCGGACTGGAAAGAGAGCAATGGAAGAAGCGGGCCAGGCATCATTGCTGCACGACGGGTTCCTGATGCTAGGCTTCGCGCTGTTCTTCGTGCTGCTGTTCCGCCGGCTGGGGCTGGGGGCCACGCTGGGCTATCTGGTGGCGGGCGCAGTGGTGGGGCCGCAGGTGCTGGGCCTCGTGGGCGATGCGGAACAGAAGATCGGCATTGCCGAACTGGGTATCACCCTGCTGCTTTTCATCGTCGGGCTGGAGCTTTCCCCATCGCGCCTGTGGCGTATGAAGCGCGAGATCTTCGGGCTGGGCCTGCTGCAGGTGGTGCTGTGCGGGCTGGCGGTGAGCGCGATCATCTTCCTTTCCACCAGTTTCACTCCCGCTGCGGCGCTGGCACTGGGTCTGCCGCTGGCGCTGTCCTCCACTGCGCAGGTGCTGCCGATGCTGCAATCGGCCGGGCGCTTGCGAACTCCCTTCGGGGAACGGGCCTTCGCAATCCTGTTGTTTCAGGATCTGTCGATCATCCCGCTGATCACTGTGATCGCTGCGATGAGCCGCAATCCGATGGATGCGGGTGGCCCGCCGGGCTGGCTGCTGGTGCTTTACACCATTGCCGCCATTGCCGGGCTGATCGCTGCCGGGCGGTTCCTGATCCGCCCGCTGTTCGGCCTGATCGGCAATCTGGGCGAGCGCGAGATGTTCGTCGTCACGGCGCTGTTCACGGTGATCGCCGCCGCCGCGCTGATGGAGATGCTGGGGCTTTCGACCGCGCTGGGCGCCTTCATCGCGGGCGTGATGCTGGCCGATTCGCCCTATCGCCACGAGCTGGAGGCCGATGTGGAGCCGTTCCGCTCGATCCTGCTCGGCCTGTTCTTCCTCTCGGTGGGGATGCTGCTCGATCTGCGGGCTATTGCCGATCATCCCTTCTTCGTCGCGGCGATGGCGCTGGCGCTGATCGCCACCAAGGCGGTGGTGATTTTCGGCATCGCGAGAGCCTTCCGCATGCCCTGGCGCGGGGCGCTCGCGCTCGGCCTTCTGCTCAGCCAGGGTGGCGAATTCGGCTTCGTGCTGTTCGCACAGGCGCAGAGCGCCATGCTGATCGAGCCGGAGGCGGCCAGCCTGTTCGGCGCCATCATCACGCTCTCCATGGCGGCAACGCCCTTCCTGATGCTCGCCACCAAGCGCGTGCGGCAAGTGCCCGATGCCAAGCTGGCCACGCGGGACGGGCCCAAGGCCGATGGCGCGCGGGCGCTGGTGGTCGGTTATGGCCGTTTCGGCCAGACCGTGGCGCAGATGCTCATGGCGGGCGGCATTCCGGTGACCTTGATCGACCGGGACGTGGAGATGATCGACGTGGCGGGCCAGTTCGGAGCCAAGGTCTATTTCGGGGACGGGACGCGGCTGGACCTGCTGCGCCAGGCCGGGGCGGACGAGGCGCAATTGATCGCCTTTTGCATCGACCGCGATCAGGCCGAACCCGCTTTGATGGAAGCGGTGCACGAAGCCTTCCCCAATGCGGCGATCTATGTGCGCGCCTTCGATCGGCGCAGCGTGATCGCGCTGCATGGCAGCCCTGTGAACTATGTGATGCGCGAAATGCTGGAATCCGCCGTGGCGATGGGGCGGCTGGCACTGGAAAATCTCGGCCTCGGGCAGGACGAGATCGAACGCGCCGAAGACGCCTTCCGCGCCAATGACCGCGAGCGGCTGCACGACCAGTTCGCCTCGGGCGATGTGCGCAGTTCGCGAGAGAAGATACTCACCGAACCGAGGCGGACGGGGGAGCCCTAGGGCCCATCGTCACCCCAGCAAAAGCATGGGTCTCTGGCCCTAGCGAGCAATGCATGAGATGCCAGCTTTCGCTGGCATGACAGGGGCGCGCTAAAGCATCCGCGCGAACAGGAACTCGTCGTCGCGGTGGTCGCCCACCCAGAAGAAGATGTTCGCCAGCTTGTCGAAGCCATAGCGACGGTAGAATTTGTGGGCGCCGGGATTGTCGGAATAGACCGACAGATGCACTTCGTCCGCTTGGCGCGTGCGGAATTCCTCCATCGCCCAGTCCATCAGCAACGCGCCGATGCCCTGCCCGACGCGGTCGGGGGCGGTGTAGAGCTGCTTCAGTTCCATCGCCCGCTCGCCCCGCGCATGTTCGGGAAAGGCGCTCTTGAAGGCGATCTTGCAATAGCCCGCCAGTTCGCCGGCATCGTCCACCGCAAGGCGATAGAGGCGGCCCGGATCGGCCAGTTCGCCCGCGACCGCTTCCTCGGTGAAGGTATCTCCAAGGAAAGTGTCGAGGTTCTGCTGCGAATAGAGATGGCCGAATTTCGCGATGAAGCTCTCGCGGCCAAGTGCGGCAAGGGCGGGGATATCCGCCTCGCTTGCCGCGCGCAGGGTGATCTTGGTCCTGGTGTCGCTCATGAGAATTTATCCGCCTTGCGCTTGCCGAAGCGCATGTCCCGTTCGAGCCGGGCGCGAAGCTGGGCGTAGAAGGCCTCGAGGAAGGCCCGCTCATCGCCCGATCCGGCAGACCAGCCGATCTTGGTGCAGATCGCCGTGGCCACCGCTACCAGCGCCTCGGGGTTGTTTTCGCGCAGTACGCGTTCCAGCGTCTGCAATTCATATTCGCCATAGATCGAAAGTTCGCGTTCGCCAAAGCGGTATTCAGCACCGGTGGCCACCGAACGTCCGCGTGCCGCCTCGCCCAATGACATGGCCTGTTCCAGCTTGCGCCGGGGCACTTCCACCACCCATGTGCCCGCGATCAGATCGCCCGCGCGCATCGCATCGCGGTTGAAGAAGGGGAACAGCAAGAAGATAGCCAGCCAGGCGAAAGTCGCCCAATTGGCCGCTCCACCCTCGCCCGCGCCGCTCAACAGATAAATCAGCGGCAGGAAGATTTCGATATCGCGCAGCAGGTTGCGCGCGATCACGGCATTCACGCTCAGCCGACCGCCGTCGCGTGCAGCGATGCGGATGCCGACCAGCCTCTTGCCCGGCGTCGCCCCGCGCGGACCCAGCTCGAAATAGAGGAAATAGCCATAGCGGAACAGGAACATGGCGATGATCCAGGTCACCCCCAGCAATTCCATTAAGGCGCTCTGCCCTCCGCCGAACAGGCTGAACCCTATGCCCAGCAAGGCAAGGGTGAAGGCTACCTGCACCACAACCATGATGATGAGGTCCAGCAGCAGGGCGGCGGCGCGCGCACCCCGGCTGGCGATAGTAATCGGCAGGCTCAGCCCCTCGGGCGTCACCAGCACCCGCTTGCGCTTGTCGAGCCGGCGGTTGGTGCGGGCGGCGCTCATTCCGCGCCCCCATCCACACGGCGCTGGAAGGCGAAGAAATAGGCCAGCCACAGCGCCAGCATCGTGCCGCCCACGGCCAGCCTCGCGCCGGTGTCGGTCACCAGCTGGCGGGCAAAGCTTTCCAGCACGGCAGCCACCACCAGCATGAGCACCACGCCCGCCATCACCTGAGCCGAGCGCTGCCCGGCTGCGGCTGCGGCGGCTACCACGGTGCGGTTGCCGGGAAAGGCCATGGATCGCCCGATATGCAGCCCCGCCGCGCCTGCCAGCAGGATGGCGAACAGCTCGGTCGTCCCATGGATCGAAAGCCAGGCGATGAAGTCCACCGTCAGCCCAGCCTGGCTGAACAGCCACAGCATCGCGCCCAGAGTGGCGAGGTTCTGCATCAGCAGCATCAGCGAAGGGATGCCGAAGGCGAAGCCCAGCGCGAAGGCCAGGATCGCCACCCGCGCATTGTTGCTGAACAGGAAGGCGGAGAAAAACGAGAGCCCGTCCAGCCGTTCCACGCCGCTGAGCGATTTTTCCAGCGCCTCGCGCGAGGCGCCCGGCACGCGTGTATCGGCGAATTGGGTGGGGACGAGCGAATAATACCAGGCCTCGTCCCGCGCGGCGAGCACCCAGCCGACGATGGTGCCTGCCACCATCACCGCCAGCGCGATGCAGATTTCCAGCCACAATTCGCGCACCGATGCGCTCCACCCGCCGCCGAAGAAGCGCCGCAGCCAGCCGATCAGCGAAGTGCGCGGGCCATAGACCTGAAACCAGGCGCGCTGCACCAGCGATTCCAGATAGGCCAGCGTCGCGGCATCGAGCGAGGTCTCGCGCGCGATGGCGAGGCTGGAGGCAGCCGTGCGATAGAGCGTAGGCAGGTCCAACAGATCTTGGTCCGGCACCTTGCGCAGGCGCCCACTTTCCATCCGCTTCAGGATCGCTTCCAGCCGCTTCCAGTCCTGCTCTCGCTCCAGCCGGAACCGGTCGGACCGCAGAGCGGCGGCCTCGATATCGGGCAGGGCTTCGATCGGTTTGGAGCGGAAGAATTGGGTGATCGGCTTCATCCGATGCTCCCGCTACGCTTGATGTCCAGATAGCGGTCTATCAGGCTATAGGTGATCGCCTGCCAGGGCGCTTCGATCACATCGACATTCAATTGCCGCAGCTTCTGCAGCACGATCGCGCGTTGCCGGGCGAGGCCGCCAGCCGTGACCGCCACGGCCACATCGGCCACTGTTTCCGGATCGGTATCGGCAAGGTCCGCCAGCTCGGTATCCACCATCGTCACGAACAACACGAGGTGCTTTTTCACCAGCCGGCTGACGCTCTCCACCATCATTTCCGCGCTGGTGGGGTCAGTGAAGTCGGAAAACAGCACGATCAGCGAGCGGCGCTGGAGCTGCGAGGCAAGCGTGGCCAGCGCCAGCGTGAAGTTCGGCTCGGCCGAATGATAGTCCAGCTGGGCGGCGGCGCTTTGCAGGCGGTGGAACTGTCGGCTGTCGGTAACGAAGGGCGTGAACAGTTCCGGCCGCTGGCCGAAGCCGAACAGGGCGACCTTGTCCCCGCCCTTGAGCGCGACATAGGCGGAAGTGAGCGCGGCCGAGACGGCGCGATCGATGCGGGGCAGCCCGTCCACCGGCTCGCACATGGCCTGTCCGCAATCGAAGGCGAACACGATCTGGTTGTTGCGCTCGCTCTCGTTCTCGCGGGCATAGAGGCGGGTCTGGCGGGCGGAGCTTTTCCAGTCGATCCGGCGGCGGTCCATGCCCGGCTCATATTCGCGCAGCGCCTCGAACTGGGTGCCTTCGCCCCTGATGCGGCGGGCGATCAGGCCGAACTGGGCATCGCGCAGATAGGTTTGCAGCGCCGGGGAGCGGACCGGGGAAAGATCGGGCCAGATGCGGATCGGCGTGTCCAACTCGCGTTCCACCTGCCGGTGGGCGAGGCGCAGTGGGCCGGGCCAGCGCAGCCAGATGCGGCCGATCGTCCCGGTGCCGCGCCGCGTGGGGGTGAGGCTGGCGCTGCCTGCATAGGTGCCGCTCGCCGCATCGCGCGACAGGCGCAGTTGCGCCCGGCCCCCGGTGCCCAGGCGCGGGTCGAAGGAGAGCGCAGCCTCCGGCGCGCCGCCCATGGTCCGTCCGCCGATATCGGCCAGCACGGTGACGTCCACGGCCTGCCCGATCTCGGCATCGGCGGGGGCGATCACCCTGAGATCGGTCAGCACGCCCGCCACCAGCCCGTCGAGCAGCACCAGAACCAGCAGCGCGAAGCCCGCCGCCGGGGCGACGATCCACGCGCCGGGCGCGCTGGCGGCCACTATCAGCGCGACAGGTGCGCCGAGCGCGGCAAGGACCAGAGTGCGGGCGGAAGGGACGATCATGCGATCAGCGCGGCGCCTCGGTCTGTTCGACCAGCGTGGCGACGAGTTCCTCGATCTGGCGGCCCTCGATCTCGGCCACGGGCGAGAGCAGTAGGCGGTGGCGCAGCACGGCGGTGGCCAGCGCCTTCACATCGTCGGGCAGCACATAGTCCCGGCCGTTGAGCGCCGCGCGGGCGCGGGCGGCATTGGCCAGCAGCACGGCGGCGCGGGGCGATGCGCCGATCGCCAGTTCCGCAGTCTCGCGCGTGGCGCGGATCAGCCGCACGATATAGTCGATCACTTCCTGCGCCAGCGTCACGCCCTTGGCGGCCTGCGCCACGGCGTTGAGCGTATTCGCGTCAGTCACCGTCTGCACGCCGAAATCGGCAGCATGGGGAGGGCCGCTGCGTTCCCCGAAACGGGTGACGATCTGCGCCTCTTCCTCGGCGCTGGGATAGGGGATCAGCAGCTTGAACAGGAAACGGTCCAGCTGCGCTTCGGGCAGGGGATAGACGCCCTGGTTCTCGATCGGGTTCTGGGTCGCCACCACCATGAAGTGATTGGGCAGGGCATGCGTTTCCCCGTCCAGCGTCACCCGGCGTTCCTGCATCGCTTCCAGCAGCGCGGCCTGCGTCTTGGGCGGGGTGCGGTTGATTTCATCGGCCAGCAGCAGTTCGCAGAAGATCGGCCCGCGCGTGAGGGTGAACTGGCTGGTCTGGAAGTTGAACAGGTTGGAACCCAGAATATCGCCCGGCAACAGGTCGGGCGTGAACTGGATGCGCCCGAAATCGAGCCCCAGCGTCTGCGCGAAGCACTGGGCAAGGAAGGTCTTGGCGGTTCCCGGCGGGCCTTCCAGCAGCACATGGCCCTGGCTGACCAGCGCGATCAGCAGATGCTCGATCGTGTCGTGCTGGCCCACTACCGCCTTGGCCATTTCGGCGCGGATGGAGTCCGCCAGCGCGCGGACATCTGCGAGCGTCGTGGTCATCGGGCAAGCTTCCTTTCGATGGTCTTCAGCGCATGGGCATGGCGCAGCAATTCGTGCGGAGTGCGCGCGGCGCGCAGCGCCTCGGCATGGGTGGCAAAATCGGCAGGCTCGATCCCGCGCCGCGCCAGCAGCCGGTCGATCTCGCCTTCGGTCAGCGCCGGATCGCCGCCCGGACGGATGCCCAGCAGATGCGCCACCTTGCCGCGCAATATCGCGGCATAGGGCGCGCCCAGCAGATAGAGTCGCCGCGAACGCTGGATCAGCGCCGCGCCATTGGTGGCCAGTTGTCGCTTGCCGAAGGCGAAGGAGGGCAGGGCGGCCAGCGGAGGTCCGAAGCGCTTCATCCCCCGCCAGGCCACAATGATCGCGGCGATCAGGAAACACAGGGTTGCGGCAAGGAAGGGCGGGCTGAACGCCATGGCGAGGAGATTCGGCCCCTGTCCCAGCCCGTTCAGCGTCAGGTCGAAGGACACCGGCAGATCGTAGTCTTCCAGCGTGGCATCGACGATCGCGAGGGCGAGCATCGCGCGTTCCCGGTTGGCGAAGCCGTAATTGTTCATCAGGTCCGGCTCGGCCACGATCACTACCGGCCAGAGGTCTTCATCCGCGCTGTCCTCGTCCAGCGGCACAACGCGGGCGGAAGCGGCCAGATCGGGGTAATAGCCGCCATCCTGCCAGAAACCGGCCAGAGTGCGGCCCTGCCGGTCGCTCACCAACGGTACAATGGCATGGGAGGCGATGGCCTGCACCGCGCCCGGCTGCGGAAAGCGGCCCGAAAGGCCAAGGCCGCTCCAGCCCGGCTCGCTGGCGTTCACCTTGCCGAGCGAGGCGGTAAGCATTCCCTTTTCGCCCAATTCGCCAGCCCAGTCCGGGCTTTCCGCGTCCAGCAGCGCCACCCATCCCTCTTCCGCCTCGATGGCCGGGTTCTGGGGCAGTTTCATGGCGAGCCATTTGGGCATCATGATCAGGGTCGGCCCGGTGCGGCGATGTTCTGAGAGGATCCGGTTGATCTCCTCCACATCGGCATTGGCGGGCGGAGTGAGGATCAGCAGCCCCTCGGGATCGCGATTCGCGGCATTGCGGATCATGCTCACTTCATGGCCGCGCTTGCCCAGTAATTCGGCAAGGGCGGAATAGCCGTTCAGCCCATCCCCGGCAGCGTGGGCGCCGCCATCATTGCCATTCTCGCCAAACTGGCCGGATCCGATGAAATAAAGCGCTGCAAGAAAGGCCAGCGCGCCGAACAGAAGCAGGCCCAGCACCGCGCGGGGCGAGAAGGGAGCCGGGCCGGAGCTTGCGGGAGCGATCATGCGCCGCTTCCCGCTCTGAAATCGGCCCCAGTGAAATCGGCCAGCGCGAAATCGGCATAGGCGGCGCGCGCGCTGTGCCAATCCTCCGCCTCGAGCCGCCGCAGGGCGAAGAGGCTGCGCTCCACCCGGTCGGCAATGGTGGTGAAGGCCTGCCGCGCGCGATCGGGCAGGGCGGGCAGAGCCGCGATTTCGCGGGCGGTGCTGGAAGGCTCCAGCCAGTCCGGCCGTGCCTCGGCAATCTGGTTGACGCTGCGCTGAAGTAGCAGGTGAGTCGCCTCGTCGAAGCGGCCCTCGGCTGCCAGCCGATCGGCATCCTCAAGCAGGGCGATCGCGGCGGTCCGGTCGGGCACCCAGTCCTGTTCGTCGTTCGACGACACCCTCGGGGCGAAGCGAATCCGCGCGATCGGGGCCAGCAGGCGCCACAGCAGCGCCAGCGCGGCCAGCGCGAAGATGCCCAGTAATATCCATTTGAGGACCGGCCAGGATATGCCGAGCGTCTCCGCCACGGGGTGGAAGAAATCGCGCAACCATTCGAGGAAGCGCAGCAGCCAGTCCGGTGGCGGGGCCTGTTCGGGCATTTTTACCGGGGCGAACTGGATGTCGCCATTGGCGCGCACCGCTTCCCAATCCCGCACCGCATCGGATGCGGGACCGGCCGTCGTCCCCCCAGCGATGTCGCCCGATGCCCTCGTCACGGGGTGAGTGGTGGCATGGGCGCGCAGGTGGCGCAAGCGGACACTGGGCCCGTTGCGGACCGGTCGGCGTTTATCCGCGCTCGCGGGCCATGCGATAGCTGCCCAACAGGCGCACTTCCTTGGAATGGAAGGCCAGTTCCTCCAGCGCACGGTCCACATTCGGCTCGCCCGGGCGGCCCACGATGTCGACGAAGAACATGGTCGCGGCAAAGCTGGCGCCTGCCTGATAGCTTTCCAGTTTGGTCATGTTGACGCCATTGGTCGCAAATCCGCCCAACGCCTTGTAGAGCGCGGCCGGCACGTTCTTCACTTCGAACACGAAAGTCGTCATTGCCGGCTCGTCTTCCAGCGTGGCCGGATCGAGCGGCTCCTTCGCCAGCAGGACGAAGCGCGTCATGTTGTCGGCTGCGTCTTCCACGCTTTCGGCCGTGATGGTCAGGCCGTAAAGCTCCGCCGCGATCCGGGGGGCGATGGCGCAAGCCTTGGGATCGCCCATTTCCTTCACATAGGCCGCCGCGCCCGCCGTGTCGGCATAGGCCATCGGCACGATCCCGTGGCTGCGCAGATAATGCCGGGTCTGCCCCAGCGCCTGCGGATGGCTGTAGGCCGCCGCGAAAGGCCCCGGTCCGATTCCCATCACGGCATAGGTGATCGGCAGGAAATACTCACCCACTATGGAAAGACCGCTTTCAGGCAGCAGGAAGTGGATATCCGCCACGCGCCCGTGCTGCGAATTCTCGATCGGGATGATCGCGGCCCCGGCCCGTCCGGCCTTCACCGCATCCAGCGCGTCCTCGAAGCTGAAGCAGGGCAGCGGCAGGCAACCGGGCGCATATTCCAGCGCGGCGCGGTGCGAATTGGCGCCGGGAGCGCCCTGGAAGGCGATCGCGCGGGAGGGATCTTCGGCCGCGGAAGCGGTCATCTGCTCGACCAATGCGAGCGCGGGGGCTGGGAAGCTATGCATCGGATGACGCGCCTAAACGCAGTGAGCGGTGCGAACAAGTCACGTTGACACTTGCGAAGCGCGCGGGGGCTGACTAGAGCGGCGCCCAAACTCCAATCGCCCGGATAAAACACGGATGACCGACCGTTTCAACACTTTCGCCGGATGGCTTCTCTTCTCAGGCATCGTGGCCCTTGGCCTATCGATCCTGAGCGGAATGTATTTCGGGGCCGACAAGTACCACCGTCCGCATGAGATGGGCTTCCCGATCGCCGGCGTGGCGGAGGAAGGCGCAGGCTCCGGCCCGTCGCTCAACACCCTGCTCGCCTCGGCCGATCCCGCCAAGGGCGAGAAGATATTCTCCAAATGCGTGTCGTGCCACACGATCGATCAGGGCGGCGCGGCTGGCATCGGCCCGAACCTGTACGCGGTGGTCGGCGTGCCGATCGGCAAGCATGCAGCGGGCTTTGCCTATAGCTCGGCGCTGTCGGGCCATGGCGGCAATTGGGATTTCGCGAATCTCGACGAATGGCTGAAGAGCCCGCGCGCCTTTGCCAATGGCACCAAGATGAGCTTCGCCGGTCTTTCCAACCCGGAAGACCGCGCCAATCTGATCGCCTTCCTGAACTCGAAGGGTTCGAACCTGCCGCTGCCGGCCGCCGATGCGGCCCCCGCTGCAGACGCCGCCGCTCCGGCCGAAGGCGCCACCCCGGTGGCTGAAGGTTCGGAAGCCCCGGCGGCGGAAGCCGCGGTTCCTGCCGCGCACTGATCGGGCATTCCTGAGGGAATTGGAAAAGGGCGGGGTAACTCCCGCCCTTTTTATTTGCCTGCCTGTGAAGGGGCCCCTTGCCCGGCGTGCCGCCTCAGCGCCCCTTGAAGCCCTGTGCGATCACATACCATTCGGAAGAGCCCTTGCGGCTGGCGGGCGGCTTGGCGTGCTTCACCGTGGTGAAATTCCGCTTGAGCAGGGTCAGCAGTTCCGGATCGGTGCCCCCCGCAAAGACCTTGGCCACGAAAGCCCCACCCGGGGCCAGCGTCTGGATCGCGAAATCCACGGCGGTTTCCACCAGCCCCATGGTGCGCAGATGGTCTGTCTGCTTGTGGCCCACCGTATTGGCGGCCATGTCGGACAGGATAAGGTCCGGCGCGCCTTCCAGAGCCTCTTCAAGCGCCGCAGGGGCTTCGTCGGCCATGAAGTCCATCTGGAAGATCGTCACGCCCTCTATCGGGTCTGTGGGCAGCAGGTCGATACCCACTACGGCGGCGCGGGGAGCCTGCTTGCGCACAACCTGGCTCCAGCCGCCGGGTGCGATGCCCAGATCGACGACTCGCTGCACGCCTTTCAGCAAGCTGAATTTCTCGTCCAGTTCGATCAGCTTGTAGGCTGCCCGGCTGCGATAGCCCTCGGCCTTGGCCTGCTGCACGTAGGGATCGTTGAGCTGGCGCGCCAGCCAGCGATTCGAAGAGGCCGTGCGGCCCTTTGCGGTTTTCACCCGCTTGTCGGGATTGCGTCCGGAACGGGTCACGATGCTTGCCTTTTGGTTCTGCGCAACAGGGCGCGTGCCTGTTCGCCTTCGCTGTCAGCGCTCATCAGGCTGCGCAATATGCCTTCGCGAATGCCGCGATCGGCCACGCCCAGCCGCTGAGCGGGCCAGATGTCGAGAATCGATTCGAGAATTGCACAGCCCGCCACCACCAGATCGGCGCGTTCATTGCCGATGCAGGGCAATTGCTTGCGCTCCGCCGGGGAGAGCGTGGCCAGCCGGCTGCTGATGCTGCGCATCGAATCGGAGGGTACGATCAGGCCGTCCACGGCCTTGCGATCATATTGCGGCAGGTCGAGATGGACGCTGGCCAGGGTCGTTACCGTGCCGCTGGTGCCCAGCAGGCGCAGTTCGGGTGTGCGGGCATCGGCAATGCGCTCCGCAAAGGGGGCGAAGCTCTCGCTCACAAGGCGGCGCATCTCGGCATATCTGGCGCTGCGGGCCTCGGCGGAGGATTCGTCATGGCCGCAGGTCTCCGTGAGTGAGACCACGCCCCAGGGCACGCTCTGCCAGTCAACGATAGCGGGAATCGGGCCGCCCTGTTCGATCAGCACCAGTTCGGTCGATCCGCCGCCGATATCGAAGATCACCGCCGGTCCCTTGCCGTCTTCCAGCAATATATGGCAGCCCAGCACGGCCAGCCGGGCCTCTTCCTCGGCGGAGATGACATTCAGCATGATGCCGGTCTCGCGCTTCACCCGCTCGATGAATTCGTCCCCATTGCTGGCGCGGCGGCAGGCCTCGGTCGCCACCGAACGGGCGAGGTGAACATTGCGGCGCTTGAGCTTTTCGGAACAGATTCGCAGCGCTACTACCGCGCGGTCCATCGCCTCTTCGGAAAGGCTCCCGGTCTGGGCCAGGCCTTCGCCCAGCCGCACCACGCGGCTGAAAGCATCGATCACGGTAAAATTACTGCCTGAAGGCCGCGCGATCAGCAGGCGGCAATTATTGGTTCCCAGATCGATCGCGGCATAGGAATTGCGGAGCTGGGGGCCGCGTGGGCCGCCGCCATTGACCTGCAGAAACGGCGGCTTCGCGCTTGCGCCTGGCTTGGGCGCGCCGCCCCCTGCTTCCTGCTTATCGCCGGAAGCGCGGGATTGCCTGCTCTCCGGACCGGCTTTGCGGGCTTTGCCCTGCCGCTTGCCCCGGCCCGATCGTTGCGCAGCGTCCCGCTGCCTGTCCGGCGGAGTGAAATCCGCCATACTCAAATTCTTTCTTGTTATTTTGCCCGCCCGATGAGGGGGGTACCTGCGTACCAAGCTAGCGCTATGCGCTTTAGGGGGCAAGGCGCGTAAAAGAAGCGCCCACGGCCCTTGACCAACTCCCGCAGCCGCCCTAGAGGCACGCCCCGCACTGCCCCGTCGTCTAATGGTAAGACTACGGACTCTGACTCCGTCAATCGAGGTTCGAATCCTCGCGGGGCATCCAGCGTTTCTCAGGAAAATAAGGCGTCGGCCCGCTTGCGGGCGGCCTCCGGGCCGGTCGGCCCGCTTGTTGCAGGGCACCAGCTTCCGCCGGCGCTTTGTCGCGTCAGGCAGCGGCGTCCAGCAGCCGGGTGTAGAGCGCCTTCCAGGCCCCGGCGACGACCTCGGGCGTGAACTGTCCGCGCACCAGGTCCTGCCCACTTTGAGACATCTGGCGCCAGTTCTCCTCGTCCTTGCCGAAGGCGAGCCGCAGGGCGGATGCGATCTCTGCCGGCGTTGTTCCGCAATCGATCGCCGCGCCCGCTGCATAGCCTTCCGGCAGGTGGCAGTGGCGCGACATCAGGGTTGGCGTTCCAGCCGCCCAGGCCTCCAGAATCGCCATGGGAAGCCCCTCGCTATGGGACGGCAGGGCTACATAGCGGGCCGAGCCGATGAAGGCGGCCTTTTCTGCCCCGAACAGCGGCCCCACAAAGGCGATGTCTGTGCCACCATCCTGGGCCAGGGCGGCCTTCAGCTGCTCGACATGGTCTTCATCGCCCCAACCGGCGATCTCCAGCCGCGCGCCCAGCGGGGCGAGCATGTCGCGGGCAAGGCGCCAGCCTTCGATCAGGGCCGTGAGGTTCTTCTTCGGGTGAATCCGCCCCAGATAGGCGAGGGTGGGCCCGCGGTCGGTTCCCCCCGGAGCGAGTTCGATCGCATTGGGAATGATTGCGCTGTCGCCGCGCCCGGTTTCGTCGCGGATATCCTGCGCCTCGTCTCCGGTCAGGGCGTGAAACGCGCTGGCCTGCCGCCAGCTTGCGCGCTCGTAACCCAATCTTGCGAGCGCCTTCTTCCATTTGCCGCGCGAGAGAATCCATTTGTCCAGCATGCCGTGCGGGCTCACCACATAAGGCACGCCCAGCGAGCGGGCGGCGCGGCTGGCGGAAGCGGAAGTATGCATCCAGATTCCGTGCAGATGGATCAGGTCCGGCCGGGCTTCGATTATGGTGCGCGTCATGCTGGGGGCGAAACCGACGATGGGCGGCCCCAGCCGGGGCGCGGTGAACACTTGCGCATCTCCGAAGCGATGCCGGTCCTCAATGTCGCCTTCCCCCTGCAGGGCGATGACCACCGGTTCGAACCCGATCGCGCGCAGCATGTCGCAATGCGCCGCCACCGCCTCGAAAACACCGCCCCCGGCGCGCGAGGCCCAAGGCGTGACGAGGCCGATCCGGCGGGGCGGGGGTGTTGTCATCACGGCTTGTCGGCGCTCACAGGCGCTTGACGCCTCGAGATTGCCAGCTTGTCTGCCATCCTGGAACCTTGTCGCATCCCTTCAGGCACGCCGCCGAACCGGTCGCATAAGCTGAGGTCTTTGCTGGCGGCCGGTCATCTGCAGCAACAGCCACCACAGCAGGGGCACGGCCATGGTCGCCGCCACGCCGGGGATGATGCCCAGCAGGGCCCCGCGCAGGATAACGGGGAAATACCCAGCAAGAAGCACGGCCATCACCCCCAGAACGGGGCTTTTCAGACCCGTAACATATCGGGCATCCACTGCCGCTGCGGCCCGACCCAAAAGCAGCATTCCAAGGAAGGAAAAGACATACCACCCATCAAGGTAAAGCTCCGCCTGTAGCGGCATACTGATGTTGAGAAACGAATAGCCTGCGCTTTCCGATACGAAGACGCCTGACGGCTCGAGCTTGCCGGTCCAGATCGCGCGTGGAACAAAAAACAGTGCGGCCGAAAGAACGACCTGGCCATATAGATGACCATGATCGTTTACATATTCGATCGCATTCGCTGTCGATTGAAATCCATCCAGGTCCCCATCGGCGAGATATTCCAATCCAGGATGGTGGATGTCCAGGTTAATTTCATAGCCTCGGTTGTATACGCCGAGAATTGGAAAAATACCGTATAGTGCCAAGGGGAACAGGAAGAACATCAGACGAAAATATCTGAAATAGGCCCGCCGGAACAAGGTCAGCATGATAGTGAACAGAAGCGCGATCAAGGCAAACCGCGCCAGCGACGTCGGGAAATTGACCGCCAGATTCGCCGCAATCATCAGGATCAGCGATGTGTTGATGGCCCAGCCGCGCATGCCATTGGCGAACAGAAACCCGGCCAGCGCCAATCCACCGATGGCAAGTCCGCGCGGAAGTGCCAGGAAGAGCCCGAAGGTGCTGAGATCGAGATTGGCGTTCATCGCCGAGGTCCACAAGGCGGCGCGGGTGGAGAAGAACATCTCGCTCCCGAAAGTTGCATAGCTCAGAAGGCAGAGCCCGGAGATCAGGATCGCTACCGCGAGCAGTGGAAGTGCCCCTCGGCTCTGGAATTGAAGAGGTGGCGAGCCTGCCGTGGCCGGATAAGCATCGCGCCGCGGAATATGTGCCCTCTGCTTGCGCCGATATGCGATGCCGCCATAGAATGCCACGACCGCAAGCAGGGTCAGGAAGGATGCAGGCAGAATCGAGCCCTGATCGACACTGCCGGAGGCCCAGTAGAAATGATTCGTCCGGACCTGATAGATTGCCGGAAGAATGAGCCCATATCCCAGATAGACCGACGCGGAGAATGCGCTCGGCTGCGGCCGGTCCGATGCGAAGAGCATCGAATAGGCTATGGAGAAGACAAGGAAGGCGGCGAAAAGAACGATTGAAGATGGCAAATCTTCATCGCCCATAAACAGAAGTATGGCTGCGGACGTGATATTAAGCAAAAGCAGGATAATGGCAAAAAGTCGATTGCCGCCCAATTCCGCCTGAATGGCAGATCTGTTTTGCAGTGCATAATTGATCTGTCTGGGCACGCAAAGAAGCTCCGTCACTGATCGTCTGCCAATTTTACGTTGTTCAGGCGGCTGCCCGACAATATTCGCATATACCCGCGCCGTCAGCCATTTTCATCGCCAAAGTGCCGATAGCGGTCCTCCAGGACCTGCGGCCCGAACAGTTCCACAGCCCGTTGCTTGCGCTCATCGCTCCAGCTCTTCCAGGCTCCGGCGCTTTCCTCGATAGTGCGCTTGCCGCGGATCACGGGATCCTCGACCCCGAAATTGTGGTCCTGATCCGCGAAGGCGAGCATTGCCGGATCGAAAGTCAACCCGATCTTTTCCAATGCGCGCCCAAGTGTCGCCTCGGGGGTGCGACACAGGTCGTGGTAATCGAAACGCGCGCAGCGGTCCTCATGAGCGGCATAGAAGCTGTTCAGCCGCGCCATGCTTTCGTGAATATAGGCGAGGGTGCCTTCGAACAGGTCCTCGGCATCATTGTGCCGCCAGCCACGGGCATGGAGCGAGAAGGCGATATCCAGTGGGTGCCGGTAGATCAGCAGATAGCGCGGGCGCTGCGCGAACAGGCGGTCCAGATCCTCGGCAATGGCGACATATTGAGGTGTCTTGTCCGCCCAGATCGGCTTCCCTTGCGAGATGCGGAATGCTTCGTGAAGCTCGCCCGCCTTATGCGCCAGATCCTCGCGCATCGCCTCGCGGTCATAGCCGAACCCTTCATAGCCTGCGGCGCACAGGGCATCGTCCAGTATGGCCACGTAATTGGCCATGAAGAAGCTTTCCGGCGGGCAGGCGATCTGCGGGTGTGAATTAACCATGCGGCGCAGGAGCGACGTGCCAGAGCGGTGTATCCCCATAAGGAAGAGTGGGTGCTCGCACCGATCGAGATCGCGCAGGACGACCGCTTTTTGCTGAATGACGGTGCGGGGCCTGCCGATGTAGGCCTTGATTCGATTATAGTACCAGCGCAGGCTGCTCATAGGGTTTGCGACCAATTATGCATGGGCATCTCGGATGTCTGAAATGGCGACGATTATGCGGTGTTCGCAGCTCTAGGCGGGGCAGTATGACCGCAACCCTTCCCAGACAATGTTAACGCCCATTAAAGGAACGGCAATCCATGCCGGACCGTGCAGAAATCTGGACCAGCGCCATCAGGGCACGCTCCGGCTCACGCCCGCTTGTCTTCGCTGTGCAGTGCTTTACCCGATGTTCAAAGGCATCTGGCATCTGCTCCCCGGCTGACGGGATAGGCGCGGGAAAATCATGACTTCACGATCGATCGTTTTTGTGTGGGAGAATCTTGGCCCATCCCATCATGACCGCCTGCGCGCGATGCATCGCGCGGGCCACCCGGTGGTGGCGATCCAGCTTTTCGGGAAATCCCTTGTCTATGATTGGGAAGGCGGGGAGGAGCCGCCATATCCGATCGTCACATTGGCCCAGAACGCCGATGCGCTTGGGACCCTGGCACTCGCCTATCGCCTCGTTCGCGCGATCCGCAAGAGCGGCGCGCGCGATGTGTTCATGTGTCACTATGAATTTCCGTCGGTGCTGTTGGCCGCGCTGGCGCTGAAGCTGTCGGGCTGCCGCGTGTTCACCATGCTCGACAGCAAGTTCGACGATTATCCCCGCCACTGGCGGCTCACCCCGCTGAAGGCGCTGGCGCTCAAGCCCTATGATGGGGCCATGATCGCGTCGGAGCGATCATGCGCCTATGTCACCTATCTAGGCATTCGGGCGGATCGCACGGCTCCGGGCTACGATACGCTGGATCTGGAAAGACTGCGCGGCCAGAGTGGCGGGCAGAGTGCGCCGCCCTTCCCGGAGCGGCCGTTTCTGGCAGTCGCGCGCCTGATTCCGCTCAAGAACCTGCCGACGGCGATTTCGGCATTCGCCCGTTATCGCACGGAACACGGGGGCAAGCGCGGTTTCGCCATCGTCGGCAGCGGCCCACAGGAAGCGGAATTGCGCCAGCAGGCCGATGCACTGGGAGTGGCGGATGCCATCGACTTTGCCGGTGCCCAGCCTAGTGCGCAGGTCACCCGGGCGATGGCGGGCGCATTTGCGCTGATTCTTCCGAGCTTTCAGGAGACCTTCGGCTTTGTGGTGCTGGAAGCCATGGCCATGGGCTTGCCTGCGATCGTTTCCCGCCGGGCAGGGGCGACCGACGAACTGGTGGACAATCTGGTCAACGGTTTCCTGATCGATCCGCGCGACGAGCAGCAATTGCTTGCCGCGATGCTGCTGCTGGACCGGGACGAAGCGCTGTACCGGCGCATGGCGCAGGCGGCGCTGGAAGCGAGCGAGCGGGGGGATGCCCGCGAATTTGTAAGAGGCGCCGAAAAGCTCATGAGATTGTAACGCAATCCATGCGATTGAATATGGCATTACGGCCGCGACCCCTTGTGTAGGAATATTGATGAATCTCCTGTCGCTCTTGCGTTTCATCGCCGGTCACCCGCTCAATGCTCAAGCCCGGTTTGCGGCGCTTTCCCGTTTCGCGCGCTGGCAGTTTGCGAGCCGCATTCTCCCCGCGCCGGTTGCCTTGCCCTTCGTCAATGGCACCCGCCTGCTGACATCGAACGGGATGACCGGGGCGACGGCCAATTTCTATTGCGGGCTGCACGAAGTCTCGGAGATGGCGTTCGTGCTGCATGCATTGCGGCCGGAGGATCTGTTCGCCGATATCGGCGCCAATGTCGGCAGCTATACGGTGCTGGCGGCGGGCGCAGTGGGGGCGCAGGTCGTCTCGGTCGAACCGCTGCCGGCGACATTCGCCAAACTGGCCGATAATGTCCGCCTTAACGATCTGTCCGGCAGGGTTTCGGCACATTGCTGCGGCATTTCCTCGGAGCCGGGGGAACTGCGTTTCGTGAGCAGCCTCGATACGATGAATCGTGTCGCCTTGCCGGGGGAGGATCTGCCCACTCTGGCCGTGCCGGTGGTGACGCTCGACGAATTATGCGCTGCAAGGTGCCCGACGATCATCAAGATGGATGTCGAAGGGCACGAACTCCCCGCGCTCAGGGGCGCAGGGTCGCTGCTGGCCAATCCTGCGCTGCAGGCCGTGCTGATGGAGACCAATCAGAGCGGCATGAAATTCGGCGTTTCGGACGAGCAACTGTTCGAAGTGATGGAGAAAGGCGGGTTCCAGCCCTGCGATTACGATCCGTTCGAGCGGCAGCTGAACAAGCAGCGTTCCCCCCAGATGAATACGATCTTCGTGCGCGATCCCGACATGCTGAGCGCACAGTGCCGCGCCGCGCCGCGTTTCGCCCTGGTGAACGGGTCGATCTGAAGCGGCTGGACCCTTAAACGCCGCGTTTGCGGGACAGGATCGATCGCAACTGCTTCAGGATCACCGGCACCGCATCGCGGATGAGCGAGGGCGGGCCGAAAATCTCGCGAAAACGCCAGATGAAAAGCGCCAATATGCCCCCGTCGGCAAGCGCCACAGCCATCGCCGCGCCGCTGGCTCCGAACTGGAGCGAGAGGATATAGGCGGGTACCAGCGTCAGGGCGGAAACGATCAATATCCCCAGCGAGACGACGCGCAGGCGGTTGAGCGCGACAGCCATGGTGGCGAGCGGATTCCAAAGTCCGCCCAGCACCACTGAGAGTGCAATGCCGGCCATGAGCGACAGCGGAGGGACAATGATCCCGCGCGACCAGAGTCGGACGATATCCTGCCCGAAAATGATCAGAACGATCGCAAAGGGGACGGCGATCAGCAGCGCGGCCAGCATGTTTGCCGCCAGCAGTGCCGCCCGCCCCTTCTCGTCCCGCCTGCCCGCCACTGCCGAGAGCTCGGGCGAGATGGCATGGGAAAACATCTGCCCGGCCAATACGCCCACGCGCGACAAGGTGCGCGTCGCATTCAGGGCAGGCACCGCAGCCGGGCCGGCAGCGGCGCCGAGTGCAAGCGAAACCCCCTGGAGGAGCGCGGCCTGCCCCAGAGGAAGGCTTATCAGGGCCATTGCCGGGCCCAGCAGCTTGCGCACTTCCTGTGCGCTGGCATGCTTCAATCCGAAATGCAGCCAGGTCACTCTGCGCCGGAAAACCGCATATTGCAGGAAGATGCCGGCCACTCGTGCCGCCAGCAGCGCCGTAGCTGCCCCCAGCGGTTCGGCGCCGAGGAACACGGCGGCAATGACGGCGGCGTTTTCGAAGATGATCACGAGCGTGACGAGCGTGGCACCCCAATGATATTGCTCTGCGGCGCGAAAGCCGTTGGGGATGATGTTGCCCACCAGGGCCAGGATTCCGTAGATCACCAATATTTCAAGGGTGGCCCTGGCATCCTCCGCTGAAAACCCGCCTGCTGCGGGAAATATGCTGCCCGGGATCAGCCAGATGATTGCCAGTGCCGCTGTGGCGGCGATCGCGGTGGCGGCGAGGATCGTGGCCCAGGCGCTCTGGAAAACGATTTGGGCTTCGGCCCGTTCGCCTCTTGCGCTCAACATGGTCATCCGGGTGCCTGCCGCCGTCGCGAAGCCGAGATCGCTCATGCCCAGAAAGGTGGGGATCGTGGCCAGCAGCAGCCATGCGCCATAGACCGGCAGGCCCCAATGTACCGACAGGACGGGGACCAGCGCCAATTGGACAATCGTCAGCGAGAGCCGGTTGAAGACATTCGCACCGATTCCGGCAATGATCCGTCGCAAGCTGAATGTCATGGAAATTGAAAACCGATCTCAGGAGGATGCCGCTATTTGCCTGTCGGGGAGAGATTTTGAAAGTGCGTTAAGCGGGGTTCCCGGGGCAGTCCGGCTTTGCTGCCCGGCGGCGGCTTGCCAAGACGATTGCCGTCCAGCAAAGATGGCGCATGGCCGATCCCGAACCGAGTTTCCACACGTTGCAGGCGAGCAAGGGGCGCGACATGTTCGACCATGCGCCGTCCTTCCCGCTGTGGCACCGGTTGTTCCGGCTGGGCTGGCGCATCGCCTGGCTGCTGCTTGCCGCATGGACCCCGCCCCCACTGCATCGCTGGCGGATATTGGTGGCCAATCTGTTCGGGGCGAAGATCCATCCCAGTGCGATGCTCTATGCCTCGGCCAATATCTGGTATCCGCCCAATCTCACCATGGCCGCCAGATCCGTGATGGGGCCGGGCGTGAATTGCTATTGCATGGCGCCGATCACGATCGGAGAGCGGGCCGTGGTATCGCAAGGTGCGTTCCTGTGCACCGGAACGCATGACATCCACCGCCCGGAATTCCAGATCATGGCGAAGCGGATCGCGGTGGGCGCTAACAGCTGGGTCTGCGCGGAGGCGTTCGTGGGGCCGGGCGTGACCGTTGGGGAGGGGGCGGTCCTGGCGGCACGCGGCGCGGCGTTCCGCGATCTGGATCCCTGGACGGTCTATTGGGGCAATCCGGCGGCTAAAAAGGGCGAACGGACCCGCTGGTCGGGTGAAACCTGACACCCGGCAAGCCCGTTCGCCTCTGGCGGATTGCGACCTAGACGAGGTCCACGTCGTTTGCGCCGGCAATAACCCCGTTCAGGATACGTGAACGCAGGTTCGGCAGCACCTTCGCCGTCTCGGTCACGATGCGGCTGGCGAGGTAATTGTGCCCGAAAATGGTGGGATGTACGCCGTCGCTGCCGATGATCAGGTCGGCATTGCCGTTGTTGGCCGGCACGGTCTGTTTGCCGGTGCCGAACACCCATGGCTGGGTGATAATTGAATTGCCCACCGTTTCGATGAAGGCGCAATTGCGGGGATATTTGTTGCAGGCTGCCTTCTTGGCGTTCTGGATCGCCGTGGTGGCGGCGCTGGTGCCGTAGCTTTCCGAATTGCCCGAAGGGATCGGCCCGCCCATGATTACGATCAGGTCAGGAGTGTTGCCGATCACGATATCGAGCCAGCTTTCGATCACAGCCTGATATGCAGACTGACTGCCATAGAGCACATAGTCGTTCTTGCCGCCGAATTCCCACACCAGATCGAAGCGCCCCGCCGGGAAGTCGATCGGGGCCTGTTCGATGAAATCGGACTTGGTGCCTCCGCCATCGGAGACGAAGCCGACGCCGCCGATAGCCGTGGCCCAGACATCGCTCACCCCGGTCAGGATGCGGACAAGCTGGCTGGTGCGGGGCGGATATGCGGAGGCCATATAGCTGCCGCTATCCATGATGCTGGCCAACATGCTGTCTCCATGCGTGGCCGCACGCAGGCCGCTGGGATCGGGCCATGGAGCAACGGAATGAGTCGCGGGCACGCGGATGCCGCCGAAGCGGAAATAATCGTCGCCCTCGATTTCGATGAAGCGCAGCGCCGAACTGCCGAAATCGAACAGGAAATAGCGCAAGGCCCCATTCGTATCGCCATTGACCGACGGCACGCCATAAAGCCCGGCCTTGGCATATTCCCCGTTCACCTTCACGCGGAAGCCGCCGAAGTTCTGACAATAGATCTCGAACTTGTCGGCATGGGTGCAGAACCGCACCGTGGAAGGAGTTGAGGTGTTGCCTGCAGCGGGATCGGTCCCATTCCCCAGATGGACGGAATAGGGCTGCAGAATGGTGGAGGTAAGAAATTCCCACGATCCGTTCAGCAGGGTGTAGCGATCACCGTAATGGGCTGCCGGATTGCTCGACGAAAAGCCGTACAGCGTTCCCGAGGCGATCTGCGTGGTTGCGCTGCGGTTTTCCGCCATGGGCGCGGCCATCACCGGCGGCAGGCTGTTGGCTGAGTTTCGCGCGATCGACTGCAGAAGGGTGTCGATGGTCGAAAGGCGGCGGGAAGAGCGGCCAAGCCTGGCCGCCATTGCGCGTGCACCGAAATCAAGAGCGCTCATTGGACAATCTCGTAGTTGATGAGGCCGGAAACCGGCTTGAGGTTGAGGAAGTAGGTTGCTCCGGCGACGGTCTCTTCCGCCACCGGTTCGGTCGCGTTGGAGGCGAAGCGGCCCCAGGGTTCGCCGCCGATCGTGAGCGGGTGCATTGTCTCGCCGCCATCGCGGGAGCGCAGAATCTGCACTTGCCCCGACCATTCCCCCGCGAGCGAGAGCCAGATCGGGCGGCCTAGGGCAGGAACAAACGGCCCGACAAGCTGCTGCGCTCCAGCTGTGCCGGAAAGGGGCGTGGTGCCCGACGGGGGGAGGACTGGAGCTACCGGAAGAGGGGCGGACGCATTGACGGCGCGGGCGCGCCCCTCCTCGCCAACGAAGGCGAGGGCATGGAATGGCACGTAACTGGCCGGTGCCATTGCGGCAGGTAAAGCAGTCATCACTGGTCTCCATTGCGTCTGGATGCGCAATGGGTAACCAGATTTATGCTTTGTAGGAAAGCATAAAGTGCCAAATAGGTTATTTATCTGATGCGGTAACTGTCTGGATCCTAGGTCGTGAACTCATAAATCCCGCCCACGAGGCATCCAAATGGCGAACATATCGGGCCGAAAGGCGCGCCGCGGAGGCTGGCTGCCTCTGCAAGCGTCTTTCGGTTCGAGATGGAAGCCATTTGGATGTCTCGTAGGGATTTGACCAAAATGGCCCGGCGCCGCGTCGGAGAGGCTGGAAATAGAACCACTATTCCTGCGCCTCTCCTCCTCGCGCTGAGCCATTTTGCCTCAAACCTCGTGGGCGGGATTTATGAGTTCACGACCTAGAGGCCCTGATCCAGAAACCACTGATATGTCGCCTCGATTCCATCCCTCAGGCCGATGCGCGGCGCCCAGCCGAGCGAGCGCAGGAAAGAGGAATCCATCAGCTTGCGAGGCGTGCCGTCGGGCTTGGAAGGATCGGTGGCGATCGCGCCGTGGAAGCCGACCACATCGCAGACCAGCCGGGTCAGTTCGAGGATGGAGATTTCCTGAGCTGAGCCGACATTCACATGCCTCTCGCCCGAATAATGCTTCATCAGGAACACGCAGGCATCCGCGCAATCGTCCACATGCAGGAATTCGCGCAAGGGTGATCCGGTGCCCCACACGGCCATCTCGCTCGCCCCGGCCAGCTTGGCCTCATGCGCCTTTCGGATCAGCGCGGGCAGGACATGGCTGGATCCGAGATCGAAATTGTCGCCCGGCCCATAGAGATTGGTTGGCATGGCGGAAATGAAATCGCAGCCATGCTGCTTGCGATAGGCTTCGCACAATTTGATCCCGGCGATCTTGGCGATGGCGTACCACTCGTTGGTGGGCTCCAGCGGGCCGGTCAGCAGCGCGTCTTCCGGAATCGGCTGGGGCGCGAATTTGGGATAGATGCAGGACGATCCGAGAAACACCAGCTTGTCCACGTCGCTGCGCCAGGCTGCCTCGATCACATTGGTTTCGATGACCAGATTCTGGTAGAGGAAGTCCGCAGGGTAAGTCGCATTGGCCAGGATGCCACCGACTTTCGCCGCGGCCAGGAACACGGCATCGGGCCGGTTCGCATCCATCCATCCGCGCACCGCCGCCTGATCGGCCAGATCGAGCACATCGCGCCCGGCAGTGAGCACTTCGCAATCTTCGGAAGCCAGCCGCCGGACAATGCCCGCCCCTACCATGCCGCGATGGCCGGCAACGAACACGCGCTTGCCGGAAAGGGTGAAGTCACACAGACCTTGCTCACTCGCCACCATCGGCCCCCCCTTTGGTCTCGTTGAGGGCTTTTCGGGCAATTATGAACACACTGCTGGGCGCGATCTTCTTGATCGTCGATCCGCGCCAATATGCGACATTGGGGGCAAGCAAGACACTGCCGAAGGCATCGAGACGGGTGTACCAGGGGCTGTTGAAGCTCGGGGTGAAACCGGCCTTTTCCGCCAGAATCCTGATCGCGCTGACCATGCAGAAGCTTGATCTTTCGATCCGCAGGCCATTTGCCCGCAACCAGCGCACCAGTATGTCATGTGGAATTCCCCGCTCGTTCCGGGTCAATCCCGCGCGCGGCCGGCGAAAATCTCCCATCGACGTGATCGGCTCGCGCAAAACGAAGACGCCGCCCGGGCGCAACAGCCGGCCAATTTCCGCGATCACTTCGCTCACATTGGGAATGTGGTGCAGGACCCCCAGCGAGACGGCCAGATCGATCGATTCATCGGGCAGATCGACCGTGCCCCTCAGGGTAGGGGTTCGAAATTCGGCGGGCTTGCCGCGAATGCTGTCGGTCCACCACTGCCGGGCGGGTTCGATGCAGACATAGTGATCGACCATCGGGGCAAGCTCTGCCACGTCGTCGCCCCGCGCGCAGCCAAGGGCCAGGCAGGTTCCGAAATGTTCGCCGCGCAGATGGCGAAAAGCGTGGAATTCGTTGAGGGCCGAATATTCGTAGCGATAGCTATCGTCGCCTCCGAAATAATGCCCCTCGACCAGGTCGTAATAGCCGCTTTCCTCATCGGCGAACCATTCGGCGATCTCCGC
Source organism: uncultured Caenibius sp. (assembly GCA_963662855.2). Taxonomy (GTDB): domain Bacteria; phylum Pseudomonadota; class Alphaproteobacteria; order Sphingomonadales; family Sphingomonadaceae; genus Andeanibacterium. Next base: position 363,887 of record CAXXWL010000003.1, on the reverse strand, counting down.
GTCGGACAAGCCTTCGCCATGCAGTTTCAGACCCAGCAGAGTATCGGGAATGCGGTCCCCCGCGGATGTTGCGTGCCCGGTCATGCCGTTGCTCAGCTCCCCTTGGCGATCGGTGCTTCGCGCATGATCTCGAGGTCGGCCAGCACCATCTCGCGGGCAAGTTCGCGCACCGGGATCTCGGCCCGCCAGCCCAGCTTCTGATGGGCCTTGGACGGATCGCCGATCAGCAGGTCCACCTCGGTCGGCCGGAAATAGCGCGGATCGACTTCGACCAGGACCTTGCCGGTCTTCTGGCAATGGCCCTTCTCCTCTACGCCTTGTCCGCGAAATTCGATGGGAATCCCGGCATCCTCGAAGGCCCAGCGGGCAAATTCGCGCACCGGCGTGGTCTCGCCCGTCGCCAGCACGTAATCGTCGGGCTCGTCTTGCTGCATCATCAGCCACATGCCCCGGACATATTCCCGCGCATGGCCCCAGTCGCGCCGGGCATCCAGATTGCCGAGGAACAGCGTATCCTGCCGCCCAAGGGCAATGGCCGCCGCCGCGCGGGTGATCTTGCGGGTCACGAAAGTTTCGCCGCGCAGGGGGCTTTCATGATTGAACAGGATACCGTTGGAGGCATGCATCCCATAGGCCTCTCGGTAATTCACCGTGATCCAATAGGCATAGAGCTTGGCCGCCGCATAGGGGCTGCGCGGGTAGAAGGGCGTCGTCTCGCGCTGGGGGACTTCCTGCACCAGCCCGTAGAGTTCCGAAGTGGAGGCCTGATAGAAGCGGCAGGTCTTTTCCATGCCCAGGATGCGGATCGCCTCCAGCAGGCGCAGCGTGCCCAGCGCATCGGAATTGGCGGTGTATTCGGGCGTTTCGAAACTCACCTGAACATGGCTCTGCGCGGCGAGGTTGTAGATCTCGCTGGGCCGGGTTTCCTGCACGATACGGATCAGATTGGTCGCATCGGTCAGGTCGCCATAGTGAAGATGGAAGCGCGCATCCTCGACATGCGGGTCCTGATAGATTTCCTCGATCCGGCCCGTGTTGAAGGAGGAGGACCGGCGCTTCACACCGTGGACCTCATACCCCTTTTCAAGCAGCAATGAGGCCAGATAAGCACCGTCCTGCCCGGTAACACCTGTGATGAGCGCAACCTTTGCTGCCAAGCTTTCCCCCTGTCGTCTGGTCTGGTGAATGTCGTTCGACTAGGGGGTAGAAGTTACGAGAGTGTGTGCTGCAATGCAAAAACGGCAGGCTGCGGGATTTTTGGCCGTGAGCGGAGTGGGCGCCCAAGCTCCCCGCCGTGGGGGTGCGAATCCTCGCGGGGCATCCAGTTCCACGGCATCGCGGGATTGATCGCTTTTCAAGCGCCGTCCCGGCTTCTAGAGCTTGGCGTATGCCTGACAACACGAGGAGAGGCTCGAATTGACTGACGAGCACGATCTGACCGACCGGCGTTTCTACGGCGCGGAGCAGGAGGCGCGGTTCGTCGAACGGCGTCCGGCCCAGACCCCGCAGACCCAGCATCCCGCCTATCGTCTGGCCTTCAAGGATTCAGACTTCATCCTGCGCGAGGAATTGCGCCCGATCCGCTTCCAGCTGGAACTGCTGAAGCCGGAAATGCTGATGGACGAGGCGCGGATTGGCTCCACGCTGGTGGTCTATGGCTCGGCGCGCATTCCCGCACCCGAGGAGATCGAGGCGGTTTTCGCGCGGGCGAAGACGGATCAGGAAAAGAAGGTGGCGGAAAATCTCGCCGCCAAGGCCCGCTATTGCGTGGAAGCCTACAAGCTGGCCCGGCTGGTGAGCGAGAAATCGATCATCGAGGACGGCAAGAGGCAATTCGTGATCTGCTCGGGCGGCGGGCCCTCGATCATGGAGGCGGCGAACAAGGGCGCATCCGATGCCGGGGCCGAATCCATAGGCCTCAACATCGTGCTGCCGCATGAGCAGGCGCCCAATGCCTATGTGACGCCTTACCTCTCGTTCCGCTTCCACTATTTCGCGCTGCGCAAGATGCACTTCCTGATCCGCGCGCGGGCGATTGCCGTGTTTCCGGGCGGTTTCGGCACGATGGACGAATTGTTCGAGACGCTCACCCTGATCCAGACCCAGAAGATGAAGCCGATTCCGATCCTGCTGTTCGGGCGCAAGTTCTGGGATCGGGTGGTGAATTTCGAGGCGCTGGCGGAGGAAGGCACGATCAACCCGGCCGACCTCAAGCTGTTCCACTGGTGCGAGACGGCGGAAGATGCCTGGAAGCACATCCGGAACTTCTACGATCTGAAGGACCCGCAGGAGGAAGGCGAGGATTTCTAAGGGCTAGCGGACCGCCTGATGCCCCATCGGCCCGTGCCCCGCGCCGAATCCCGGCGCGGCGAGCAGGGCGGCGCGCACGAAATCCCGTGCGCGCGCAATGGCTTCCTCCAGCGGCAGGCCCCAGCCCAGCCCGGTCGCGATGGCGCTGGAGAGGGTGCAGCCGGTGCCATGGGTGTGGCGGGTTTCGATGCGTTCGGAATGCCACGCCAGATCGCCTATGCCGGGGCGGACCAGCCGGTCTTGCAGCACCGGCCCCGCCGCATCGCCGCCCTTGGCGAGATAGGCTATGCCGCGCGCAGCCATCTTCTCCGCCCCGCCCAGCGCGGCAAGTTCGGGCACATTGGGCGTGGTTAGAGTGGCCAGCGCCATCAGCCGTTCGAAGCCGGCGATCGTCGCTTCATCCGCCAGAACCGAGCCGCTGGTGGCAACCATCACCGGATCGAACACGACGGGAATCTCAAGCCCTTCCAGCCTGTTAGCCACCACCGCCGCGATCTCGGGGGAGCCCAGCATGCCGATTTTCACTGCATCGGCGCCGATGTCGGACAGGCAGGCGTCGATCTGGGCCGCGACCATCGCGGGCGAGAGCGCTTCCACCATGGTCACGCCCAGAGTGTTCTGCGCGGTGACGGCGGTGATCGCGGTCATCGCATAGCCGCCCAACATGGCTATGGTCTTGATATCGGCCTGAATTCCTGCGCCGCCCGAGGAGTCCGAGCCGGCGATGGAGAGGATGCGCGGGGGCCTGGTCATCCCTTGAACCGGCGCTCCGTCGAGGGCGGATATTTCTCCTGCCACTTCCTCGTCCGGGTCGGACGGTCGAGCAATTCGCCTCCGCAATTCGGGCAGGCCTCGTCGAGATCGTGTGCACAAAGTGCACAGAAGGTGCATTCAAGGCTACAGATGAAGGCTCCACCGAGTTCTGCGGGGAGATCGGCGCCGCAACGCTCACAATCGGGGCGCATTTCCAGCGGCATCAGACTGCTCCTTCCACAGCGGCGCAAATATCGTCCACGACCTGCCTCACCTGACCCTCGTCATCGCCTTCGGCCATGACGCGGATCACCGGTTCCGTTCCCGAGGGGCGGATGACGAGGCGGCCCTTGCCGGCCAACGCCGCTTCGGCATCGGCGATCACGGCTTTCACTGTCTCGTTCTCCAGCGGCTTGCCGCCGGAATAGCGGACGTTCTTGAGCAGCTGGGGCACCGGATCGAACAGATGGAGCAATTCGCTGGCCTTCCGGCCGGTCTGCACCATTGCGGCCAGCACCTGCAGCGCGGCGACGCAGCCATCGCCGGTGGTGGCGTGATCGAGCAGGATCATGTGGCCGGATTGTTCGCCGCCGACATTGTAGCCGCCCTTGCGCATCGCCTCCAGCACATGGCGGTCCCCCACCTTGGTCCGCACGAGGCCGAGGCCCTTGCCGGCAAGGAAGCGCTCGAGGCCGAGGTTGGACATCACGGTGGCCACCACGCCGCCGCCGCGCAGGGTGCCGCTTTCGGCAAGGCGGCTGCCGATCAGCGCCATGATCTGGTCCCCGTCGACAGTCTGGCCCTTCTCGTCGATCACGATCAGCCGGTCCGCATCGCCATCCAGGGCGATGCCGATATCCGCGCCTTCGGCCACCACGCGGGCCTTGATCGCATCGAGCGCGGTCGAGCCGACGCCATCGTTGATGTTGGTGCCATTGGGCTCCACCCCCATGGCCACCACTTCCGCGCCCAGTTCCCAGATCGCGCTGGGGGCCACGGTGTAGGCCGCGCCATTGGCGCAATCGACCACGATCTTGAGCCCATCCAGCCGGATATCGCTGGGCAGGGACTGCTTGATCGCATGGATATAGCGCCCGCGCGCATCCTCGATCCGGCGGGCGCGGCCGATCTGATCGCCCTGGGCCAGCGGGATATCTTCGCCCATCGCCTTTTCGATCGCCAGTTCGTCCTCGTCCGACAGCTTGAAGCCATCGGGGCCGAACAGCTTGATGCCATTATCGGCAAAGGGATTGTGGCTGGCGGAAATCATCACGCCGATATCGGCCCGCATCTCGCGCGTCAGCAGCGCCACGGCGGGGGTGGGCAGCGGCCCGGTCATGATCACATCCATGCCCACGCTGGTGAAGCCCGCCACCAGCGCGGTTTCCATCATGTAACCTGACAGGCGGGTGTCCTTGCCGATCACCACGCGGTGCTTGTGGCTGCCGCGCAGGAAGTGCCGCCCGGCGGCCTGCCCCACTTTCATGGCGGTAGCGGCATTGAGAACGCCGGCATTGGCCCGCCCGCGAATGCCATCGGTCCCGAAATATTTGCGCGTCATCGAGGCTCCTGAAACGCCATTGCCTGCCCCCTGCATTGCCATGCCGCTTTGCGCCGCTAATGTCACGACAGGTTAGGCCATTCTACGTGGGGAAAGCGATGGAGCGTAGTGAGGCGCAGGCCGGTTTTCAGGCGCTGAAGCTGCCTGTGTGGTGGACTTTCGGCGGGCTGGCGGCCGGGCTGGTCCTGGGCGCGCTGCTGGGCGGCACCCGGCTGGAGGCGCCGCTGCTGCAAGTGACGGAAACCGTGGGCAGCCTGTGGCTGCGCGCCTTGCAGATGACGATCATCCCGCTGGTGGCCGCGCTGCTGGTCACCGGCATTTCGCGTATGGTGGAAACCGCCCGCGCCGGGGCAATGGCGCGGCGGACCCTGTTCTTCATTGTCGCGGTTCTGGCGTCGGGCACGCTGCTGTCCGCCGTTGCCACGCCGCTGCTGCTGGAGGCATTCCCCATTCCCGAAGCTGCGGGCGCGGCGCTGGCCGCCGATCCGGGGGAGGCGCAGGCCGTTCCGGGGATTGCCGAGTTCATCCAGTCGCTGGTCGCGCCCAATCTGGTCGGTGCTGCGGCGGAAAATGCGATGTTGCCGCTGGTGCTGTTCTTCGCCCTGTTCGGCGTGGCGGTGGCGAAACTGCCGGACGGCCAGCGCGCGCAGATGGCGGGCTTCTTCACCGCCCTTGGCAATGTGATGCTGGCCATTGTCGGCTGGATATTGTGGCTGGCGCCCGCCGGGGTCTTCGCCCTGGCAATCGGGGTCGCGGCGCGGGCCGGGGCAGGGGCCTTCCTGGCGCTGGGGCATTATATTCTGATCGTGGCGAGCCTCGGCTTCGCGGTGCTCATCGCAGCCTATCCGCTGGCGGTGCTGGTGGGCCGCAGGCACCCCGCCACCTTCGCCCGCGCGGTGCTGCCCGCGCAGGCGGTGGCGATTTCCACCCAGAGCTCGCTCGCCAGCCTGCCCGCCATGCTCGCCGCCTGCCGCCAGCTGGGGGTGCGCGAGACGAGCGCCGATTTCGTCCTGCCGCTGGCCGTGGCGATTTTCCGCGCCACCAGCCCGGCGATGAACCTTGCCGTGGCGATCTATGTGGCGAAACTCACCGGCGTTCCGCTCACGCCCGCCACTATCGCGGCGGGGGCGGCCGTGGCGCTGGTGACTACTATCGGCTCGGTCAGCCTGCCCGGCACGATCAGCTTCGTCGCCTCGGTTGGGCCCATCGCGCTTGCCATGGGGGTACCCATAGGCCCATTGGCGCTGCTGGTGGCGGTGGAGATGCTGCCCGACATCATGCGCACCATCGGCAATGTCACCATGGATGTGGCTGTAACCGCCTCAGTCGATCAGGCACGATCTAAAGATTGAGCCAAAAAATCGGCACCGTTAAGCGCCACGGGGCGTTATGGACGCATCACCGAAGCTCCCCTTGCAAGGATTTACAATGGCTTTCGAACTTATCGACCTTCCGTTTGCGAGCGACGCGCTCGAACCTGCGATCTCCGCCAAGACCTTCTCTTTCCACCACGGCAAGCACCACAAGACCTATGTCGATCGCACCAATGCCGCGATCGAAGGCACCGACATGGCGGGTGACGATCTCGAAACCGTGATCAGCAAGGCCCGCAGCGGCAATGCCGGCCTGTTCAACAATTCCGCGCAGGTGTGGAACCACGGCTTCTTCTGGTACTCGCTCTCGCCCGAAGCCGGCGCGCCGGAAGGCGATCTGGCGGCGAAGATCGATGCCGATTTCGGCTCGCTCGACGCGCTGAAGGAAAAGCTCGCCACGGTTGGCGCAGGCCACTTCGCCTCGGGCTGGGTGTGGCTGGTGGATGACAAGGGCACGCTGGCGGTCAAGGATTCGCACGATGCGGAAACCTTCGCCGATCAGGACGTGAACCCCCTGCTGGTGATCGACCTGTGGGAACACGCCTATTATCTGGACCACCAGAATGCGCGCCCGGCCTATCTCGAAAAGGTGATCGCGCAGCTCAACTGGGGCTTCGCGGCCGAGAATCTGGCGCGCGGTTCGGCCTGGAAATATCCGGCCTGATCGTCCGCAATTGAGTGACCCGGCCGGCCTCAGGGTTGGCCGGGTTCGCCTGTAGGCGGCGCGGCATCCGGCGCCGCGTTCAGCGGGTTGAGGGGGAACAGCGGTTCCCCGAACAGGAAGCCCAGCAGATTGGGCCGTCCCAGATGGTCCACCACCGCGGTCAGCGTCAGCAGGATCGGCACCGATAACAGCGCGCCGGGCACGCCCCAGATCCACGAGAAATAGGACAGGGCAATCAGGATCAGCACCGGGTTCATGGTGAAGCGCGCGCCCAGGATGGCGGGCGTGATGATGTTCGATTCCACCGCGTGCAGGCCCAGATAGATCGCCGCCGGCATCATCCCCAGCAGCACTGTGTCCGCTGTCCCCAGCCCGAACAGGGTCAGCACCCCGATCATGATCATCGGGCCGATATAGGGCAGGAAGTTCAGCAGTGCGGCAAGGCCGCCCCACATGATCGGCGCTTCCATTCCCAGTGCCCATGCGCCCGCCGCCACGATCACTCCCACGCCCGTGTTGATGACGGTGACTGTAAGGATATAGGCCGCCACCCGATCCTGCACGTCGCGCATCACGCGCGCGGCCTTTACGCTGGTGTTGAGCGAGGCGTGGTGCAGCTGCACATGGTGCCGCATCCGCCCGCGCGCCTCGATCATGAAGAAGGCCATCAGGAAGGTCAGCAACACTTCCAGCACCACGCTGGGCGTGGCGAAAGCGACTTCTTCCAGGAAGGAGGGGCTGGCCAGCACCACCTGCTGGCCTCGCGCATGGCCTGCCAGTTCGGCCAGCTGGTCGTTCAGCTTGGTGACCCAGGCAAGGCTGCCGCGCAGCTGGCTGAATTGCTGGCCCACCGTTTCCGCCATGGCGGGCAGGCGGTCGAACAGATCCACCGCCGGGCTCAGGATCGTGACCAGCGCCACCACCAGAATTGCGATGAACAGCAGCATCGACAGGAAGGCGGACAGCAGATTGGGCAGGCCGAAGGAGGATAGCCGGTCCGCCAGCGGGGAAAGCACAATGGTCAGCACGATGGCGGAAACCAGCGGCAGGAACACCACCGATCCGATCGAAAGCACGAAAGGCAGGGCCAGGAACAGGCCGATCGCGATCAGCAGCACCAATGCGGAAATCAGGCGCAATTCCTGTGCCGCGAAGGCCAGGGTGCGGCGGCGCGGTGCGGCATCGGCGGAGGCCGTGTGAGGGACTTCGTGCTGTGCCTGCTTACTGTCGGTGTCGGAACTCATCCCCGCTCGCCCCTCCCTGTGGGCGGCGTCGCATCAATGGCGCGGGTTGCCTGCGCGGTCAATCGGCTGAGGAGGCGTCGCTGCGGCCCGATACGGAATCCAGCTCTTCCAGGATCGCGCGATGGGCCTCCACATCGCCCGAAGCGCGGCGGGGAATATTGCCTTGCTCGATCATCGCACTCAGCGCGGCGCGGGCGCGGCCGACGCGGCTCTTGATCGTGCCCACGGCGCAGCCGCAGATTTCCGCCGCTTCCTCGTAGGAAAAGCCGCCCGCGCCCACCAGCAGCAGGGCTTCGCGCCGTTCCGCGGGCAGGGTCTGCAAGGCGCGATGGAGATCGGCCAGATGTACGGGTTCTTCCTGATCGGCCGGCGCGGTCAGGATGCGTTCGGCCACGCCCTCGTCATATTCGCCGCGAAAGCGCGACCGGCGCATGTCGGTGAGATAGGCGTTGCGCAGGATCACGAAGGTCCATGCCCGCATGGAAGTGCCCGGCTCGAACCGGTCGCGCGCGGCCCAGGCCTTCAGCATGGTTTCCTGTACCAGATCGTCCGCAAGGTCCGAACGGCCGCACAGCCCGCGCGCAAAGGCGCGCAGATGCGGGATCACGCCGGTCAGCTCGCGCTTGAAGCTGTCGCTTTCCCTGCGCTCGCCCTTATCGGGATCGGACCTGTTCATGGCTTGCCGTCATCCAGCCGGGACAGCAGATCCTTGAAGGCATCGGGCAGCGGTTCTTCCACCACCGAATCGTAAAGGCGCTTCAGGCCGTCCGCCCATTCGGGCTTGCCCTCTGCCTTCGCGGATTTCGCGCCCGGCTTGCGCGCCTGCGCGCCCCCATGCTCGCCCCCCTGCTCGCCGGTGCCGGGCTTGCGGACTGCCTTCCTCGGAGAATCGCTGGCTTCGGACATCGGGGTGCGGTTGCTCCGGCATTCTGGTGTCAGGGGCGGCGGGCCGGGAAATTCCGTGGAACGAAACCTCTAGTGCCCGTGTTTTCCGCATGGTGCCTGTAAGTGAGTAAGGCAGCGGCGAAAAGGGTGCAACGGCCAAGGCCGCACGCTACAGTGCAGGGCAGGGCGGGCAGAGGGCGTTTTCTTGGCACGATTTTTTTCCCAGGAGAGTGCGGCGCGGCGCTGGCTGGTCCGGTTTCCGCGCGCGGTGCCGCTGGCGATCTTCGTGCTGATCATGGGCGTGGCGCTGCTGGCCAGCTATGCGATCGAGCGGGTGGAGCAGCGCAGCGAGATCGCCCAGCTGCGCGAGCGGGCGGGCGCGATTTCGTCCGCGCTGGAACGGCGGGCCAATGCCAATGCCGCCTATCTGCGCGCGGGCGCGGCGCTGTTCTCCACGCTGGAGGATTCGCCGGCCGATCATTTCCGCCGCTTTGTCAGCGAGCTGAGGCTCGACACCGATTTCCGGGGCGCTGGCGGCATTGGCTGGGCCCAGCGGGTCGATCCCGCCGATGTTGCCGGTTTCGACCGGCTGGTGATGCTGGAATATGGCGAGGATGTGCATATCCGCCCCGCCATCGGGCCGGGCCAGCCCTATGCGGTGCCGGTGACTTTCCTGGAACCGGATACGCAGCGCAACCGCCGCGCGCTGGGCTATAACATGTATGCCGAACCCAATCTGCGCGCCGCCATGCTGGTGGCGGAACGCACTGCGCGGCCCAGCGCCAGCGGCAAGGTCTCGCTGCGCCGCCAGGGGCGTGATAGCGGGACGGGGTTCCTGATCTTCATGCCGGTGTTCGAAAGCGTGCCCGGCGGCGCGCGGCTGAGGGGGTTCGTCTATTCGGCCTTCGTGGCGCAGGATTTCCTCGCCTCCGCCCTCCTCATCGCCTCGCGCGGGGATCTGGGCATCAGGCTGTATGACGAGGCGGTGAGCGAGGACCGGCTGATGGCCTCCATCGCGCCCGCCCAGCCCGGCGCGCTGAGCGTACGTGAAAGCGTGACCATCGCCGATCACCAATGGGTGCTGGAAGTGTCCAGTGCCCGCCACTCGTTCCTGTCGCCGCTCTCGGTGGCCACGCTGGTGTTCGGGCTGGCGGCGGCCAGCCTGCTTGCCCTGCTGGCGCGGATGCTCACCCAGCAGGCGAAGGAGGACGGCGCGCGGCTGGTGTGGTTCGAGGAACAGAACGCGATCCGCGATTCGCTTACCCGCGAACTCAACCACCGGGTGAAGAACACGCTGGCCAATGTTCTCTCCATCGTGGCGCTCACAAGGCGGCGGGCAAGCGATCTGGACGAGTTCGCCGAGGGGCTGGAAGGCCGCATCCGCGCGCTATCGGCCACGCATGATCTGCTCACCCAGTCCGAATGGGGGGCGACCCCGATCGCGGCCGTGGTGGAGGCCGAACTGGCGCCCTATGCGCGCGATTGCGGGCCGGTGATCGCCATGGATGGCCCCTATATCGAACTGGCGCCCAACGACGCGCTGTCGCTGGGTCTGGCGATCCATGAACTGGCGACCAATGCCGCCAAATATGGCGCGCTCAGCCAACCGGGCGGGCAGCTCTCGATCCGCTGGCAGCAGGATGACGGCAAGGCCCGGATCGAGTGGACCGAAGCGGGCGGGCCGCCCGTCCCTGCCGATCGCAAGCGCGGATTCGGCACGGATCTGATCGAGAAGATCGTGGCGCATGAACTGCAGCACCCGGTGGACCTGCGTTTCGATCCCGATGGGGTGAAATGCGCGCTGGTGGTGCCGGTGCGCGCGGCCCACGCCTTTGAATTGCGGCGGCGGTTCTAGGGAGCGCTCAGTCGACCGGGCGCCCCGAACCGAAGAACAGCGCCTGGCCAATCGCCGCACGCACGCTGGCCTCGGTGAAGGGCTTGGTGATGAGATAGGTCGGCTCGCGGCAGCAGCCGGTCAGCAGCCGTTCGGGATAGGCGGTGATGAAGATCACCGGCACTTCCCCCAGCGCGAGGATATCGTCCACAGCATCGAGCCCGGAACTGCCATCGGCCAGCTGGATATCGGCCAGCACCAGCCCGGGCAGCGATCCGGTGGCCACGGCCTGCGCCTGGCTGCGGGTGGCGGCGGTGCCTGCAATGTCGTGCCCCAGCGAGCGGACCAGTTCCTCCAGCTGCATCGAAATCAGCGGCTCGTCCTCGATGATGAGGACGCTGGCGGCAGTTTCGCGCGCGATATCGGCAATCGCCTCGCTCACCAGTTCCTCAACTTCCGAAGCGGGGCGGCCGAGTATGTCGCCGGCCTGCGCAGGGCTGAAATCCTCCAGCGTGGTGAGCAGAAGCGCCTGCCGGCTGAGCGGCGTGATCTTGCTCAATTGTGCCTGCGCGGCGGCCTCATGCAGCCCGGCGGGCAGGGCGGTCCCTTCGGCTGTGGCGGAAGACCAGACGATGTTGAACGCCCGGTAGAGCGCCACGCGACCCCCTTCCAGCGCACTACGCAATTCTGCATCGGCAATCGCCGCTTCCAGCAGGGCACGCACCTGTGCATCGCCTGCGGCCTGCGAACCGGTCAGCGCGCGGGCGTAGCGGCGCAGGAACGGGAGATCCGCGGCTACCTTGTTACCCAGCGACATTGCATCCTTTCCCGACCTTCAAGGCCAAAGCGTGAGGACGGCCGATCGCACGGTGATCCGGCAAGGCAGCCCATGGCACCAGTCTAGACCGGGGATGCCGAAACGATAATGCCAAAAATTTGCAGCTTCATGCCTCATGGACGGGAACCCACGCGCCGCCCGTGCATTTACGCCATGTCACCGCCGAGACCCCCCTCCCGTCCAAGCGGTCGGTGATACGATCCCGAAAGGTCCCCGTTCCGAAAGGACGGGGGCCTTTTTTTTGGCGAGGCATGGGCAATCTCAGTGGCGGGAAATTTAAGGTTTGCGGAATGATTGGGCTGCACTTTGGATAGAGATATCCTGACTCGATTGATGGTGTCGTTCGCAAACTTGTTTTAGATGAGCGTTGAACACAGTGCAGCGAATGACTGACGAGAATCGTCACGGCCAAGCCGGAGGATGAAAGTGCTGAATGAGCCAATATTATGGGGCGGACTGATCGTCGGTCTTGCGGTAGTGTTCACAGGCAACCGTATCGTCGCGCACATTGATGCGATGAGCGTGAACTTGGGTAACGGTAGTAACGGCATGCACGCAATGGTCGCAGACAAGCTCATCTCGATCGAGAGCGAGTTACAGGGGATTCATTCGACTGTTGAAGGACTGGATTTCCGATTGAGCGAGATCGAGGAGCATGTCCGCCCGGAACCGGAACCCAACCCCTTCGATTTGGAGGTGCATAAATCCGATCGTCGCTAGGGGTAGAGGCAATTTGTTCAATGCCTCTTGCCCCTGGCCTCAGCCTGCCAGCGGCTTTTCGTAGACCCAGTAATCCTTGTTGACCTTGCTGCCGATCGCATCGGCAATGGCGTTCATTCCCTGATTGTCATCCAGCACCCAGCCGATCTCGCTGCGCTGCGTGCCATAGCGGGTCACGGCCACGCGGCGGATATATTCGATCATCATGAAAGCCAGCTGGCTGGCCATGCGGGAGGACTGATATTCCTTCAGCACGCCCATCAGCGGCACGCGCATGGTGCAAGGCTTGGGATTGCGGATCCACATCAGCAGCCTGATCCAGCCGAAGGGGAACAGCTTGCCCTTGATCGCCTTGATCACCTCATTCGCATCGGGAAGGGTGAGCATGAAGGCCACAGCCTTGCCGTCCAGCTCGGCGATCATGTTCACATCCGGGCGGATGAGCGGCTTCAGCTTCTTGGCCGCATAGCGGATTTCGGTATCGGTGAAGGGCACGAAGCCCCAGTTCTTCGACCAGGCATCGTTCAGGATGTGGATCACGAGCTGCACGTCGCGCTCGAAATTATCGAGATCGAGTTCGCGGATGCGGATGCGGGGATTGCGCTCGCCCATTTCCACGATCTTGTTCACCAGTGGCGGGAAGCCGCCGGTCACGTCCAGATCATAGGTCTTGAGGCTCATGGCCTTGGCGTAGCCGTAGCTTTCGATCCAGCCCTTATATTCCGGCCGGTGGTGGCCCATCATGATGGCGGGCGGATGGTCGAAGCCCTGCACCAGCAGGCCCGGTTCTTCCCAGATCGACTGGCTGAGCGGCGCCAGCACGCGGTGCATGCCCTGCTGCTTCAGCCAGCCTTCGGCTGCCGCGATCAGGGCATGGCAGGCCGCTTCGTCCACCGCTTCCATATAGCCCCAATTGCCGGTGCCGGGGCCCATGCCCTGCTCCACCGGCTGGGCAAGCGCCAGATGGTCGATATGGGCGGAAATGCGGCCCACCACTTCGTTGCCGCGGCGCGCGAGGAACAATTGCATGTCCGCATGTTCGTGGAACGGGTTCTTGCCGGGGGTGAGCAGTTCCACCATCTCGCTCTTCAGCGGGGGAACCCAGTTGGGATCATCCGCGTAGATGCGCCAGACGAGTGCGATGAAGGCGTCGAGGTCCTTCTTGCCGGAAACGGGTGATACAACTACGTCAGTGCTAGCCACGGCCATGTTCCTTGATACGGAGCGGTCGGCACAGAATATGGCGCTGCCCGCTTGTCAAGCGCGCGGTGCGGGAGAAGCGGGGGCGGCACGACATGTTGCTGCCACTATTGTGTACCAAGGGCGCAACTGGAAACCGCATATGACAGCCCAAGAAACGATCGATATCCCCTCCGCCCCGTCCTCCGGCCCCAATGCCGGCAAGGCCGCGATCCCGGACGACATGGACATGCTGCGCGCCGCCGTTGAGCTGACGCGCGACATCAACACCGCCCGGCCGGAAATTTACTGGCCCGACATGCTGATCTCCGCCGCGCTCGGCTATGCCGCGCTTGCCGGGGCGATTCTTGTCTCGAACATATGGCTGGCAATCGCGCTGGGCCTGTTCGCCTCGCTCGCGCTCTACCGGGCGCTGCTGTTCATCCATGAGCTGACGCATATCCACAAGAATGCGCTGCCCGGCTTCCGCTTTGCGTGGAACCTGCTGGTCGGCATTCCGGTGCTGACGCCCAGCTTCATGTATGAAGGCGTCCATACGCTGCACCATGCGCGCACGCGCTATGGCACGCCGGAAGATCCCGAATATCTGCCGCTGGCGCTGATGAAGCCGTGGTCGCTGCCACTGTTCATCCTCGTCGCGCTGCTGGCGCCGCCGGCGCTGATCATCCGCTTCGGCATTCTCAACCCGCTGAGCGTGATCGTGCCCCCCTTGCGCAAATTCGTGTGGGAGCGGTTTTCCGCCCTCTCGATCAATCCGGATTTCCGCCGCCGCCCGCCTGAAGGAGAGTTCGCGCGGATGGTGTTCTGGCAGGAAACGGGTGCCACATTGTGGGCCATGATGCTGATCGCCAGCATCTTTGTGCTCGGCTGGAAACCCCTGCTCATTGCCATGGCGGTGCTGTCGCTCACGGCAGTGCTCAACCAGCTGCGCACGCTCGTCGCCCATCTGTGGGAGAACGAGGGCGATGCGATGACGGTTACGGCGCAATATCTCGATTCGGTGAATGTCCCCCCGCCGACCCCCTGGGCGGAACTGTGGGCGCCGGTCGGCCTGCGCTATCATGCGACCCATCACCTTCTGCCCAGCCTGCCCTATCACTCGCTGGCCGAGGCGAACCGTCGCCTTGTGGCAAAGCTGGGCAAGGATTCGACCTACACCCGCGCGAATTACCCCGGGATGGCGATGCTGGTGATGCGGATCGCCCGCAGCACGATGGTGCGCGGCCGCTGAGGCCGCGTTACTCTTCCGTTCGGATCAGCACTGTCTCGCCCACCAGGGCGAACAGGAAGAACGGTGCCCAGGCGGCCAGCAGCGGCGGGTAGCCGCCGAAATTACCCATCGCCAGCGCGGCATTGTCGACCACGAAATAGGCGAAGCCCAGCGCCATGCCGATCACCGCGCGCAGGAAGAGCTGGCCGGAACGGGCAAGGCCGAAGGCTGCCACTGCGCCCAGCAGCGGCATCAGCGTGGCCGAGAGCGGGCCGGAGAATTTGTGCCACCACTTGCTTTCCAGCTCGCTGGTCCGGCGGCCGGAATTCTTGAGCAGGTCGATCGATTCTCTCAGCTCGATCGCGTTCTGCGCATCGCCATTCACCTTGCTCAGCGCCACATTGGTGGGGGTGAGGTCCTTGGCCACCACCATCGGGCCGAGCTTTGCGGAAGCGGCGGTCTCCACATCGAAACGGGTGGGCGATTCCAGCAGCCAGCCCGGATTGGCATAGGTGGCGCGCGGGCTGCGGATCTGTTCCTCGATCATGCCGTTGCGGTCACGGACGTAGAAGGTGACGTTTTCCATCACCGCGTCCGCCCCCCTGCCGGTCAGCGTGCCGGCCGTGAAGATGTTGATCCCATTGGCCATGTAGACATTGGTCCGCACGCCCGAATCCCTGGGAATCGCGCCGTAATCGACATTCTGCCAGGCGCTGAGCGTGGCCGTTGCCCGCGTCACCACCCGTTCGTTGAAGGCGAAGCTGAAGCAGGAGACGACGAAGGCCGAGATCAGCAGCGGCGCCAGCACCTGATGGGCGGACATGCCTGCCGCCTTCATCGCGATCACTTCGCTGTTCTGGTTGAGCGTGGCCAGCGTCAGGATCGTTGCCAGCAGCACCGAATAGGGCAGGAAACGGGCCACCAATTGCGGGAAACGCAGCGAGACATAGTGCCACAGCTGTTCCTCCCCATTGCCCGGATAGCCCAGGATCTTGCCGCTTTCGCCCAGCAGGTCGAGCATCTGCAGCACCAGGACGAGCATTAGCAGCACCGCCAGGATGCGCACGACGAAAGTACGGGCGAGATAGATCGTCAGCGTGCGGGAGGGGAAGAAATCAAGCCGCATCGTCGGCCGCCTTCATCTGGTGGGAATGGCGGCCGCGCACCAGCGCCTTGAGCCGCTTGGCCAGCTTGGCGAACAGCGTTTCCAGCGCGCCGATCGCCTGAGCGCCGGGCACGAAGGCCACGCGGTAATACATCCATATGATCAGCGCAGCGAATAGCACAAAGGGCCCCCACAGCGCGAGAACGGGGTCTACCCTGCCCAGAGCGGCGACCGATTGGCCGTATTGATTGATCTTGTGATAGGCGACGACCATCACGATCGAGACGAACACGCCGAGCGAGGATGTGGAGCGTTTGGGCGGGATGGCCAGCGCCACGGCCAGCAAGGGCAGCAGCAGCATCATCACCACTTCCACCATGCGGTAATTGAAACTGGCCTGGCCCACGGCGCGGTCGGCGCTGTTGGAACCCTGTGCCCAGCCGATGCGCAGCAGTTCGGGCAGGATATATTCCTTGTCCTCCCCGCCGCGCTGGCGGAACTGTTCGATGGCAGGCAGGTCGATCGGCAAATCATGCGATGAGAAGCTCAGCACGCGGGGGCTGGTGCCGTTGGTATCCTGCACGATGGTGCCGTCGGTCAGCCGCAGGATGATCGTGTCGCGGTTTTCCTTGTTCGCCAGGAAGCGCCCTTCGCGCGCGGAGATGGAGAGGACCTGCCCCTTGCTGTCCGATACGCGGGCGAAAATGCCGATCAGCTTGGTGCCTTCATCCTCGCTCTCCTCGATCCGGAGGGCCATGCGGTCCTCCAGCGTGGTGAACTCGCCCACCTTGATCGAAGCGCCCAGCGCGCCGGTGCGCAATTCGTGCTGCAGCTCGGCGTAATAATAATGGGCATAGGGCTGGAGATAGCCGACGATGGCGAAGTTCAGCCCCACCAGCGCCAGCGTGAGCAGATAGGGCACCCGCAGCAGCCTGGTGTAGCCAAGGCCCACGGCGCGCAGCACGTCGAGTTCGCTGGAGACGGCCAGCGTGCGGAAGGCGAGCAGGATGCCCAGCATCAGCCCCAGCGGGATCGCCAGGCTGGCATATTCGGGCAGCAGATTGGCGAGCATCTTGAACACGATGCTCACCGGCCCGCCCTCGGTCGCCACGAAGTCGAACAGGCGCAGCATCTTGTCGAGCACCAGCAGCGAGGCCGCGATCACGAACACGGCCAGCATTGGCGTCAGCACCAGCCGGAAGATGTAGCGGTCGATGGCGGTGAGGAACTTCACGTGGTCGAAGTGTCTTTCGCGGATCTGGGCCCTGCCGCCGCAGATATTGCTGGCAGGGGCCGTGCAGGGACTCCTTGCCGAGAATCCGGCGATTAGGCAAGAATGGGTTGGCCGCAGCGGGTTCTTTCCCTGAAGGCGGCCGGAGGAAAGCCATGCCGGGAAAATCGAAATTCCACCGCGAACGCCATATGGTCGACCGCATCGGCTGGCTGCGCGCCGCCGTGCTGGGTGCCAATGACGGGATCGTATCGACTGCCAGCCTGATCGTGGGCGTGGCCGCTGCCTCGGCGGATAAGGGGCCGGTGCTCGTCTCGGGAATTGCCGGGCTGGTGGCGGGCGCCATGTCGATGGCGGTGGGCGAATATGTCTCCGTCTCCAGCCAGGCGGACACGGAAGAGGCGGATCTTGCGCGCGAGAAGCAGGAACTGGCCGAGATGCCGGATGCCGAACATGCCGAACTGGTGGGGATCTACGCCGCGCGCGGCCTGCCCGCCGATCTGGCCGAACAGGTCGCCACCGCGTTGGAGCAGGCCGGAACGCTCAAGGCCCATCTGCGTGACGAATTGGGGATCGTCGAGGTGCTGCGTGCCCGCCCGGTGCAGGCCGCGCTGACCTCGGCCGGGACATTCTCCGTTGGGGCGCTCCTGCCGCTCGTGGCGGCGGCGCTACTGCCCTTTGCCAGCCTGCCGGTGGGCGTTTCGATCGCATCGCTGCTGTTCCTGGCGCTTCTCGGCGTGCTGGGCGCACAGGCGGGCGGGGCGCCTGTCGGGCGCGGAGTGGTGCGGGTGGTTTTCTGGGGAGCGGTGGCGATGGCCGCCACTTACGGGATCGGAAAATTGTTCGGCGCCAGCGTATCGTAGGCGAACGCGGCGCAGGGGCGCCGGTTCAGGCCTTTTCCAGCGTGCATTGCAGCGGGTGCTGGTTTTCCCGTGCGAAGTCCATCACCTGATGGACCTTGGTTTCGGCCACTTCATAGGGGAAGATGCCGCACACACCCACGCCGCGCTGGTGGACATGGAGCATCACCCGCGTTGCCTGTTCCAGATCCATGCGGAAGAAGCGCTTGAGCACCATCACCACGAATTCCATCGGGGTGTAATCGTCATTGAGCATCAGCACCTTGTACTGGCTCGGCTTCTTGGGCTTGGCCCGGGTGCGCGTGGCAAGGCCGACCTGCCCGGCGCCGTCGGTTCCACCATCGTCCGGCGCGCCTTCATCCTCGCCCCCACGGGGGGCAAGGTCCGCATCAAGCGGCAGAGGCGCGACGCCAGTCGCGTCCGCTTCGGGGGCGGCAGGAAGCTTCATAGCGCCTGAATATCGTATCGCCGGGCGAAGCTGCAAGATGCGGTGCCGCAAAAAGTGCATGAAAGCAGGTGCGAGGCCCCGCCGACCCATAAGAAAAGCGGGCCCCATAAGCAAACGAGCCGATCGGCCGTTGGGCCAATCGGCTCGTCTCGCCGCACCGCCGGTGGAGAGGAAGGCCGGCGGGGCGAAATACTATCTCAGGCCGCGACCTTGGAGATCTTGTCCGCAGCCAGGCTCATGCGGCTGGAAAGCGGGGCCATCGATTCGCTGGCCAGCTTGACCATGGTTTCGCTGGATTTGGAGCCGAAGGCGACCATGGCGTCGAAATTGCGGCGCATCAGCTTGCCCTGGAGCTGGAACAGCTCGGTGGGCGACTTCACGGCAGCCATTTCCTTCATGTCGGCGGTGATCGTCTCGAAGGCCGACTTGGCTTCCTCGACATAGGTCTTGCCGAGTTCCTGCACGCCTTCGGACAGGATCTTGCCGCTTTCGACCAGGGCTTCGACATTGCCCTTGGTGAAATCGCCAACTTCGCCGACCACTTCGGTGCTCTTTTCATAAGCGGCCTTGGCGCGGGTCTGCAGTTCGCTGACTGCATCGGTCATGGACTTGGTGAAATCGGTGGTCTTGGCCATGATAAAAATTTCCTTCGCTGCGATGACGGGCTTCGTCGGTACGGGGGCTTTCTTCGGAAGCACCTTCTCGATTGCGGGTTTTGCCGGTTTTACGGCAACCGGCTTTGCGACCGGTTTGGGCGGCATTGCTGCCACTTTGGGTTTCGCGGGAACCTTGGCCTTGATGGCTGTCGGCTTCGCCTTGGGTGCCCTGGCCTTCGCCACCGCCGGTTTGGGGGCGGGCTTCGCCGTCGGTGCGGGCGCTGCCTTTGCCGCCACAGGGGCAGGCTTAGCTTCGGCCGCCGGGGCGGGTTCGGGCGCCTTGGAGGGTTCGACCTTGAGCGGGGCAGCCTCGGCTGCGGCCGCATAGGCCTTCTCGGCGGCTTCGGCTTCCTTTTCGGCTTCGTCAGCCATGGTTTCCGGTTCCTGCATCTGAGGCCTTGCGGCCTTATGTTGCACTGCACAAAATAGGTGCTGCGCGCCCAGAGTCAAGAATTTTTTGTGCAGTGCACAATTTTTGGGAAAGCGCGGTTATCGCCGGGTGACGCTACGGCACCCGAGTCTCTTCGTGCCGGAAACCTGCCCTTCAAAGGCTACCGCATGGTGACATAGCGCCCGGGCGCATCCTCGATCACGCGATCGCCCTTGCCGCCCGGCTTGCGCTTGCCCTTGGCGGCAACGCGCGCCTTGTCCTGCTTCTCCAGCCATTTGATCCAGTCGGGCCACCAGCTGCCCGGATGCTCCTTCGCACCCTTGCGGAAGCCGTCGAGATCCTTGAACCGGCCTTCGTGGGTCCAGTACTGGTATTTGTGGGCATCGGGCGGGTTCACTACCCCGGCGATATGGCCGCTGCCCGCCAGCACGAAGCGCACCGGCCCCTTGAGGAACCATGTCATGCGGAACACGCTTTCGGCCGGGGCAATGTGGTCCTCGCGGCCGGCCTGGATATAGGCTGGCGTCTCGATCCGGGTGAGGTCGATCGGGGTGCCGTCGGCGCTCAGCCGGTCGGGCACGACCAGCAGATTGTCGCGATAGAGATCCTGCAGATATTCGATATGCCATTTGGAGGGCAGGTTGGTGACGTCCCCGTTCCAATAAAGCAGGTCGAAGGCCGGATAATCCTCTGCCAGCAGGTAATTGTTGACCACATAGTTCCAGATCAGCTCCGGCCCGCGCAGCAGGTTGAAGGTGGCCGCCATGTAACGCCCATCGAGAAAACCCTTCTGGCTGGCCTTGCGGATCATCTCCAGCTGGGCGTCGTCGACAAAGACCTTCAGCTCGCCCGCCCGCTCGAAATCGACCTGGGCTGTGAAGAATGTGGCGCTCTTCACCTTGTCGGCCTCGCCGCGCCGGGCGAGGATCGCCAGCGTGGCAGCCAGCGTGGTGCCGGCCACGCAATAACCGATGGCGTGGACGCTCGGCACTTTCAGCCGCGCGCGGATATGGTCGATCGCATCGATCTGGGCGCGCACGTAATCGTCCCAGGTGACGTCGGCCAGACTTTCGTCGGCGGATTTCCAGCTGACCATGAACACGGTCAGGCCCTGGTCCACCGCCCATTTCACGAAGCTCTTCCTCGGGTTGAGATCGAGGATGTAAAAGCGGTTGATCCATGGCGGGAAGATCACCAGCGGCACTTCCAACACCTCGTCCGTGGAGGGCGAATATTGGATCAGCTGATAGAGCCGCGTCTCATGCACCACCTTGCCGGGGGTGATCGCGATATTCTCGCCCAGCCGGAAGGCGCTGGCATCGGTATGAGTGAGCTGGCCCTTCTCGAGATCGGCCGCCAGACGGCTCATGCCCTTGACCAGATTCTCGCCGTGCTTTTCCATCGTGCGTTCCAGCACGACCGGATTGATCATCGGGAAATTGGCTGGGCATAGGGCATCCACCATGGTGCGGGTGGCAAAGCGCAGCTGATCGCGCTCATGCGGCTCCAGCCCTTCGGCCTCGTCCACCAGCTTCATCATCTGGCGCGAGAACATCAGGTAGCTTTGCTGGATCAGGGCGAAGATCGGCTGTTCGCGCCATTTGGGATCGGCAAAGCGCCGGTCGTGCAGCGGCAGATGCGGTTCGTGGTGGCCTTCGTCCTTTGACGCGTCCCTGGCCTTGGGGCCGATGCCATACTGGCCCAGCACCTGTTCCCACAGTTCCATCCCTTCGCGCCACATTTCCTGCTGCTTTTCGGGATTGGCCAAGGGAACCTGACGGTAGAAGGCGGACAGCGCTTCCCACCACTGGCCGGGATCGGTCATGATCGGGGGCACATGCTCGGGCAGGGCCTGCTGCTGCTGGAACTTTGCCCACATGTCCTGCCATTCGGAAGCGGCCGCGCCGATATCCTCGGCCCATTTACCGATGGCCTCTCCACCCGGCAGAGCGGCTGCCGGGCCCTGCAGGAACTGGCCTATCACCGCCTGGGCGGCTTCGCCCTGGGCTTTCAGCATATCGGTGAAGAGGTGGGCGGGATCGTCGTGGGACTTGCTGCTGCGTGCCATGGCTTACTGCATAACCGCAATCGCCGGGAATGTGAGCCAAAAAGCGCGATGCAACGCCGATTGCGAACACATCAATTGCGTGACGCGCACGATTCCTCCACTATTAGGTGCGCGGCAATCTCGCCGCGCTAATTTTTTGGAATGCAAGAGGTCATGGAAGACGAATTCTACCGCATCAAGCGACTGCCGCCCTATGTCATCGCCGAAGTGAACGGCATGCGCGCAGCAGCACGAGCGGCAGGGCGCGACATCATCGACCTTGGCATGGGCAATCCCGATCTGCCGCCGCCGCAGCATGTGATCGACAAGCTGTGCGAAGTCGCGATGAAGCCCAGCGCCCATGGCTATTCGCAGTCCAAGGGCATTCCTGGCCTGCGCAAGGCCCAGGCGAATTACTATGGTCGCCGTTTCGGCGTGGATCTCGATCCCGAAACCGAAGTGGTCGTCACCATGGGTTCGAAGGAAGGGCTCGCCAGCCTCGCCACCGCGATCACCGCGCCCGGCGACGTGGTTCTGGCGCCCAACCCCAGCTACCCGATTCACATGTTCGGCTTCATCATCGCCGGGGCGACCATTCGCTCCGTGCCGACCACGCCGGATGAGAACTACTGGCGCGCGCTGGACCGGGCGATGGCCTTCACCGTGCCGCGCCCCAGCGTGCTGGTGGTGGGCTACCCCTCCAATCCCACGGCGGAGACGGTGGATCTGGCCTTCTATGAACGGCTGGTTGCATGGGCGAAGGAGAACAAGGTGTGGGTCCTGTCGGACCTCGCCTATTCCGAGCTCTATTATGACGGCAATCCCACCCCTTCGATTCTGCAGGTAAAGGGCGCCAAGGATGTCGCGGTGGAGTTCACCTCGCTCAGCAAGACCTTCTCGATGGCCGGCTGGCGTATCGGCTTCGCGGTTGGCAATCAGAAGCTGATTGCCGCGCTGACCCGCGTGAAGTCCTATCTCGATTATGGCGCCTTCACGCCCATCCAGGCGGCCGCCTGCGCCGCGCTGAACGGCCCGCAGGACATCGTCCAGCAGAACCGCGAACTCTATCACAAGCGCCGCGATGTGCTGGTGGAGAGCTTTGGCCGCGCCGGGTGGGACATTCCGCCGCCCAAGGCATCGATGTTCGCCTGGGCGCCGCTTCCGCCCGCGCTCAAGGAAATGGGCAGCCTCGAATTCTCGAAGCAGCTGCTCACCCATGCGGATGTCGCAGTGGCGCCGGGCGTCGGCTATGGCGAGGATGGCGAAGGCTATGTCCGTATCGCTATGGTCGAGAACGAGCAGCGGCTGCGGCAGGCCGCTCGCAACGTGAAGCGCTATCTCGCCTCCATGGGCGTGAATTCCAGCGCGGCATGATCCTCTCCCCGCCTTGTCCGGCAATGCCCGGCAAGGCCGGGGTACGACGCACGGCCGGCTCGTGACCCAGTCCTTCGGGGAGGCTGGCCGCGTCACGATTACCCTTGAAGAAGGGGGCGTGGCGCAGGTCCGCCTTGCCCGGCCGGACAAGCTCAATGCGCTTGACCGGCCGATGTTCGAGGCGCTGGTCGAGGCGTGCGAGGCGCTCTCGCGCATGCCGGGGCTGCGCGTGGTGGTGCTGGCGGGCGAGGGCAGGGCCTTCTGCGCAGGGCTCGACGTGGCGAGCTTCGCCGGTTGGCCCGGGCCGGAAGCGCCCGACATCACGCAGCGCACGCATGGCATTGCGAATATCTACCAGCAGGCAGCGCTCCAGTGGCGGCAATTACCAGTGCCGGTGATCGCCGCGCTCCACGGCGCCTGTCTGGGTGGCGGGCTGCAGATCGCCAGCGGAGCGGACTTCCGTGTGGCCGCGCCCGATGCCCGGCTTTCGATCATGGAGATGAAGTGGGGCATCATCCCTGACATGGCCGGCTTCGCCCTGTGGCGTGGGCTGGTGCGTGAGGACGATCTGCGCGAACTGATCTACACCGCACGCGAATTTTCGGGTGAGGAGGCGCGGGGGCTGGGCCTCGTGACGATCCTCGACGCCGATCCCATCGCCCGTGCCACTGCCATCGCCCGCACGATTTCGGGCAGGAACCCCCATGCGATTCGCAAGGCCAAGCATCTGGCCAACTGCCGGCACGATCTGCCGGTTGCGGAGTTGTTGGTTGAGGAAGCACGTGCGCAGCATGAGCTTATCTATTCGAAGAACCAGCTTGAGGCGGTGATGAGCCAGCTTCAGGGCAGGGAGCCGAGATTCGACGATCCCTAAGTGGGCCGGGAACAACACGAGCACCAAAAATGATAGCAGGCTAGCGGTTTTCCAGTTAGCACTGGTGCCGGGAATTGGAGAGGAAATCACAAAATGGCCGGACAGGCGCAATCGGGCGGTGGCGAGACGTTGGACGTTGCCTCCTTCCTCGGGGGGCTCAAGATCAGCGGCTTCCACAAATGGCTGATCTTCCTGTCCTGCCTCGTCACTTTTTTCGACGGGCTGGACTTCTCGCTGATGACGTTCACCCTGCCCTATGTCCGCGATGAGATGGGCCTTTCCACCACTATGATGGGCCTAGTCAGCTCGGCCGCCTTTGCCGGGCAGATGGTCGGCTCGCTGGGCGGTTCCTACATGGCCGACGTCATGGGCAGGCGGCCTGTCATCCTGCTCTGTACCGTGTTGGGCGCGGTGCTGACCTTTATCACCGGCTATGCCAGCAGCCCGGAAATGCTGATCGCCCTGCGCTTCCTGGGCGGGCTGGCAATTGGCGGCCTGCTGGCGCCGGCCTGGTCGCTCAATATCGAGGCGATGCCGCTTTCGCTGCGGGCGACTTCCGTCACCATTATCATGCTGGGCTTCAGCCTGGGCGGTGCAGCGGCAGGACAGGTCACCAATCTGATCGCGCCCCATTATGGCTGGGAAGGGGTGTTCTTCTTCTGCGGCGCGGCGACTTTCGCGCTGGCAATTATCCTGCAGTTCACCTTGCCCGAATCCGCCCGCTGGATGGTGGCGCGCGGCCGCCCGGTGGAGAAAATCCTGCCGTTGCTGACGCGTTTCGATCCCCGTCTGGCGACGCGCAAGATAACCTCGCTGGTCCTGTCGGACGAGAAGAAAAGCTCCGGCGAAGCGCCGTGGACCAAGTTCCTCGCCCTGTTCAAGGGGCCGCTGCTGTTCATCACGCCGATCATCTGGGCGACCTATTTCTTCTCGTCCTTCGCGATCTATCTCAAGACCAGCTTCGGCATCCTGTTCCTTGAAAAGCTGGGCCTCCATCTGTCGACCGCCACCAATATCGGCTCGATCGGGGGTATCCTCGGTGCGATCGGCGGCGTGTTCCTGCTGGGTTTCACCGAGAAGCGCGGGCCGATCTGGATCGCCATTGCGCCGCTGCTTGGCGTGCCGCTCGCCGTCCTGATCGGCTCCGGCCACATCGATGGCGGGGCGCTGTTCATTCCGGTGATCCTGCTCGGCTCGATCACGATCGGCATCGGCCATGCGGCAGTGATTTCGATCACCAGCATCTATTATCCCAGCGCGGTGCGCTCGACCGGCGGCGGCATGGCCAGTTTCATGGCCAAATTCGCCGCCGTGGCCGCACCCAATGTCGGCGCGGCCTGGTTCCTGGCGGACCGGGATGCCGTGCTCGACGGCTATCTGTTCACCGGCCTGTGCCTGGTCGGTGTCGTGATCGGTATCGTGGCGCTGGCCTTCTTCGCACGGAAGCTGCCCACGGCGCATGTCCACACCGATCCCGAGCCCGAACCTGCCTGATTGTCTTACCGGAGTATCGAAATGACCCTTCGCAGCCTCGCCGCCAATTCTCCCGGCCGCCGCGCCAATTGGAAGGCGCTGGGCCTCAGTGCCGAAGACATGCTGAAGCCCAAGATCGCGGTAGTGAATTCCTCCTCCGAACTGGCGATCTGCTATGCCCATCTCGATGGCATCGCGGCCATCGTGAAGGAAGAGATCCGCAAGGCCGGTGGCGTGCCCTTCGAAGTGCGTACCGCCGCCCCGTCGGACTTCATCACCGGCGCGGCCAAGGGTGGTAGCTATATTCTGGCCGGGCGCGACATCATCGCCAACGATATCGAAGTGCAGGTGGAAGCCGCCCTGCTTGACGGGATGATCTGCCTGACGAGCTGCGACAAGACGCCGCCGGGCCATCTGATGGCGGCGGCCCGCCTCAATATCCCCACCATCCTGGTGATCGGCGGCTATCAGCAATCGGGCGAGATCGATGGCGAGCCGGTGGACGTGGAAGACGTCTGGTCCGGCTCCGTGGGCGAACGCTTTGGCGCCAAGCCCAAGTTCCCCGTGGCCGATATGGCGGAAAACGCGATCCGCGGCCCCGGCGTCTGCGCCGGCATGGCCACGGCCAATACGATGCATTGCGTGGTCGAGGCTTTGGGCATGAGCCTGCCGGGCAGCGCCCCGGTGCGCGGCAATTCGCCCAAGATGCAGGAAGGCGCCCGCGCCGCCGCCCGCCGCATCGTGGAAATGGTGCATGAGGATCTGCGCCCGCGCACGATCCTGACCGAAGGGGCCTTCCGCAACGCCATCGCCACCGTGCTGGGCGTTTCCGGTTCGATCAACGCGATCAAGCACCTTCAGGCCACGGCAGTGGAAGCGGAAACGGATATCGACATCTACGCCCTGTGGGAGGAGATGAGCGACGTTCCCGTGCTCGCCGCCGTGCGGCCCACCGGTACGGTGCGGATCGAGAAGTTCGAGGATGCAGGCGGCGCGCGCGCCGTGCTCAAGCGGCTGGAAGGGCGGATCGACACTTCGGTGATGACCTGTACCGGCAAGACGCTGCACGAGAACCTTGAAGGCTACGTCATTCCCGGCCCCGAAGTTATCCACGCCATCGACGATCCCGTGGGTGAGGGCCCGGCCATCGCCATCCTGCGCGGCAATTTCGCCGAAACGGCAGTGGTGCGCCTTGGCATTCGCGACGGTTCGCGGCCCGAGGAGTTCAGCGGACCGGCCAGGGTGTTCGAGGATTCGCTGGATTGCCTCCAGGCGATCGAAGACGGCAAGGTAGTGGCCGGCGACGTGGTGATCGCGCGCAATCAGGGCCTGAAAGGCGGCCCGGCGATGGGCGGCGGCGCCTCCATGGTGCTGTTCGCGCTGGATGCGGCGGGCCTCGCCAAGACGACCGCCTTTGTCACCGACGGGCAGCTTTCGGGCCTGTGCCTCAAGGGACTGACCGTGGCCGAAGTCTCGCCCGAGGCGGCGACCGGCGGCCCCATCGGCAAGGTGCGCGACGGCGATGTGGTGACGATCAGCGTTGCCAATCGCAGCATCGACGTGGCGCTCTCGTCCGAGGAACTGGCCAGCCGCGAGGGGCCGGGCTTCCGCATTCCGGCCAGCGGCTATCTCGCCAATTTCCGGCAGGACGTGCATCCGCTTTCCACCGGCGGGGTGCTGCTGCCGATGGATGAAATGGCCTCTCCACTGCGATGACGCAAGCGGGCCGAAAGTTGACGCAGAACGGCCAGCGAAACCCTGTGACCTTTCTGATGGATTATGACTGTTTTACAGGCGGTTGATGGAATTTCGGCGAGCGCGAAATGTGACCTTTGCGGTGAGGCACTTGCGGGCGCCTGCCAGATGCGTCGAACGCAACCGCAGTCAGACCCTTCATCCCAGCTTTCGCTGGGATGACGATGTTTGAGGAGCCATCATCCGCACGGCTGACGGCCCGTGGGATGCTGGGGATTCTCACGATGTCAAAGAGCGACGCAGTCCCTGCCACGGCAGGCTGGTTGTAGGAAAATCATTTCCGCCGCGTCGGTACGCTTCGCCCGTCGCATCACGCGCCGGGCTGGATCGTGGTGAGCTTGAAGGGCTGTTCGATATCCAGCTTCGCCGCGAACAGGGCCTCTTCGCCCGCACGGCTGGCCGTGGTGTGGATGATTGCGCGGCAGTGTACCTGCGCCGTCTCCAGCCGCCATTCGTGCAGCCATTCGCGATAGCGTGTGGCCAGATAGGCCGGGCAATAGCCGATCACCCGCCCGGCGATTGCCACGCGGCAGCCATTGCCCTGATCGAGGATCAGTTCCGCCAGGCAGGAAAAGGGCTGCCCCGCCTCGACACTGGCGGGCACCATCTCCCGCA
The DNA here is from genome assembly GCA_963662855.2 of uncultured Caenibius sp. Classification (GTDB taxonomy): domain Bacteria; phylum Pseudomonadota; class Alphaproteobacteria; order Sphingomonadales; family Sphingomonadaceae; genus Andeanibacterium. Next base: position 336,466 of record CAXXWL010000003.1, on the reverse strand, counting down.
ACAAAGCCTGATGCCGCGCCACGCCGGCCACGCTTACGGCGAACTCGCCTTGCCCATGCAGAAAGATTGCCCCGCAACTGCCCGCAAAGGCATCGCGAACCGCCCGGTTGCGGGCGCCGAACAAGGGCCTGAAGAGTCCGGATATCATGTCCGTGCGACCGGGGTTGGTTCTGGGAGATTCGGGGCGGCTGCGGCGAGCCTAGCAGGGTGATGTGACGGTTTGGAAGAATGTTGGCCTAGGCGAGTGCTGGTCATTCCCTCCTCTCCCGCGAGGGGAGAGGAGAAGGCCTTTGCGAGGGAACGGCAACCGCCGCTCTCACTCCGCCGCAACCGCCTCGCGCTTGACCGCCGCCACAGCCGCATCGTCGCTCAGATGCGCGCCCTGTTCGCGCAGGACTTTCCGCACTTCGGCCACGTCAACCTCGCGCGGCTGCACACCGCGATTGGCCGCAACCGCCGCGCCCACGCCCGCGGCATGGCCAGTCAGCCAGCACTGCGGAATCTCGCGCATGAAGCCATGGCTGTTCGCATCGCAGCTGATGTGGCGCCCGGCCGCCAGCATCCCGTCGAGATGGCGGGGAACGAGGCTGCCATAGGGCACGGAGACGACAGGGAACTTGGGGCTGATCGAGGGGCTGATGCCCACTTCGTCGGCCACCGGCGTGCCATTGCTCCAGTCCTTGCGCTCGATCCGGCCGATGCCCGCCAGTCGGCGAGTATGGCGCACACCCAGCTGGCTGGCGCTCTGCAGCGAATAGGCATTCTCGAAGCCCGGCGCATTACGGCGAAAGAACTGGCAGTGGCCTTCCATCAGCCGGTGGCTGCGGAATTCCACTTCGGTCATATCGTCCACGTCCAGCGCGGAAAGGCCGGACTGGCGGGGGCCGAGGAACAGGGCGATGTCTGGCCTCCAGCTGACATAAGGCGTCTGGAAGAAGCCCAGCTCCTCGCGCCCGCGCGCCATCAGCTCGCGCAATTGCTCGGGATAGAGCACCTTCCAGTTGATCCAGCGGTCCATATTGACGCCGCCCAGCACCCAGCCGGTGTTCATCGAATGGTGGACGTCGCCTTCCTCGATATCGGTATCGAAGGCGGCGCCTGCGCGAGCGAACATGTCGCCATCGCCGGTGGTGTCCACCACCACCTTGGCCATCACCGCCTGCCTGCCGGCCTTCGATTCGAAGATCACGCCCTTGGCCACGCCATCTTCCACCACCGGCCGCGCGGCCCAGGCGTGGAACACGATTCGCACGCCCGCCTGCAGCAGCATTTCCTGATTGTTGAGCTTCATCCGCTCCGGATCGAGCGTGGGGGCCCAGCTGACGATCCCGTGGAAGGCCGTGGTGCGCTGGCCCCAATAGGCGGCCTTGACGGGGTCCTGCGATCCCCAGTCCTCGCGCGGCGGGCCGGCCACGGCTTCGGGCGGCATGCGTTCGATGAACTGGCGGGCAAAGCCCTGGATCACGTGGTTGCCCTGCCAGTCCGTCATGCGGTCAATCCACATGACCAGCCCGCCGGTGGAAAGCCCGCCAAGGCAGTTATAGCGTTCGATCAGCGTCACATCCGCGCCCGCTTTCGCCGCTGCCCAGGCCGCCGCGCAGCCCGCCGGGCCGCCGCCGATCACGGCTACGTCGCAGCTGTGATAGATGTCCACATCGCGCGCATCCTCGCGGATGGTGCCGGTGCCATTGCGCGGGGGCAGGGCGTGGCTGGTCGATTCGAACACGTCCGAGCCCAGGAAGCGGTCTTCGCTATGCCCTTCCACGCGGTGCATCTTCGGCTTGTCGTCGGCCATTCCTCAGGATCCTCGGCTGTTTGCTAGCCTGCTAATCATGTGCCGCGCGGCGCGCAAGGCACTCTCATGCACGAAACCGGATTGCGCGCCCCGCACCGCTCCGCTAGGGCGCGCCTTCCCATGGTTGCGGAATCTTTCGCAGACACGGGATGAGGCCCGATGGCGGAGTGGTGACGCAGCGGACTGCAAATCCGTATACGCCGGTTCGATTCCGGCTCGGGCCTCCATATCCACGCACCGGCTTGCGGCACCACCGCAACGCCATTATGGGGCGCGGACAGTGCCGCTTTAGCTCAGTCGGTAGAGCACATCATTCGTAATGATGGGGTCAGGTGTTCGAATCACCTAAGCGGCACCACTACTTCTTCCCAAAACGTCTGAAATCCTTGATTTTTTGTGGGGTTCGGGAGATTCTAGGTCTCTCGAGAGTCTCGCTTTGTTCCACTAGGTTTCGCCTCATCCCAGGTTTTCTGGGGGCAAATTTGGGGGCAAAGCGGCGGGAAGAAAAGGTTTGCCCCCAAATGACGCTCAAAGCTGCAGAAATCCGCGCTTTTCCGGCACTCGATACCGCGTATCGGAAAACCGACGAAAAAGGGCTCTATCTTGAGATTCGCCCCAATGGCGCCAAGCGCTGGTATTTCAAATATCGGGCGGGTGGGGTCGAGAAGAGGCTGACGCTTGGTGACTGGCCGGAAACGAGTCTGGCCCAGGCACGCGACTTGCGAGATCAGGCCCGGCGTGCCGTGAAGGACGGCGGCGATCCGCTTCACGACCGCAAGAAGAAGCGGATCATGGCGCGGCTAAGCGCCGACAACAGTTTTCAGTCGGTTGCGGAAGACTTCATTGCGGTGAGGTTTGTCGGTAGCGGCAAGGCCGAGGCAACCATTGAGAAAGCTCGGTGGTTTCTTTCACATCTGACCAAGCCGATAGGTTCACGCCCCATCGCCGAGATTGAGCCGGCAGAGCTGCTGGTGGTACTCAGGAAGATTGAACGGGCAGGCAAGCGAGAGACGGCTGTGAGGACGCGGGCGTTTGCCAGCCGTGTCTTTCGTCACGGCGTGGCCATGGCGCTATGCAAGTCCGATCCCGCCGCTCTTCTGGGCGATGCCTTGATGTCTCCGATCGTGACGCATCGGGCCGCCGTACTTGACCCGGCACAGTTGGGAGAGTTGCTGCGCGCCATTGATGATTACGGGGGCACCGAGGCCGTAAAGATCGCGATGCAGCTTCTTCCCCATGTGTTCGTCCGTCCAGGCGAACTCAGGTTTGCGAAATGGGACGAGATCGATCTTGACCAGAGGATCTGGCGCATCCCTGCGGAGAGAACCAAATTGCGCCGGCCCCACAGTGTCCCACTTTCGCAGCAGTCTATTTCCTTGATTCAGGAATTGCGTCGGCACACGGGCTGGATGGACTGGATGTTCCCCGGGGAACGGAGCCATCTCAAACCTATCTGTGAGAATGCCATCAACATTGCATTCCGGCGCATGGGCTTTGCCAAAGACGTGGTGACGGCACATGGATTTCGCGCAACGGCGAGCACGTTGCTCAACGAAAGCGGCAAGTGGAATCCGGATGCCATCGAGCGCGCGCTGGCGCACGGACATAGCAATGCCGTGCGCGGCGCCTATGCGAGAGGCCAACACTGGGACGAGCGGGTTGAAATGGCCCAGTGGTGGAGTGACTATCTCGATAGTCTGAAGACAGGGGCTGAGGTGATTCCGATCCACAAGCTGAGAAGCTTGCGATGACAGCAGTTATCGTCGGCATGTCCCATGCTGACCGGATATGGCGCCCCACTTATTTAGGCGCCGTGATAGGGCTCGCAGGCGATACCATCGCCGTCACCATCCATCCCTTCGCGATATCCGGGCTCGCCGGCATAGATAGGCGCCGTACCGGCTACGCGGGCTGCATTGCATCCAGACCAGTAATCGCCTGCCTGCGGCGCACGTGCTCGCGCCAGCCCGAGCGTGACGGCAGCGGATCGGGCGAAATTGACCGCAGTGTCCATTCGAGCCGGTGTGGCCACAACACTCGCAGTTCCGATGGTCATTCCAAGCAAAACGGCTCCACCCAAATAGGTTGCGACGGGATTGCGCCTTCGAGCATTCTGCTTTCTTGCATAGCGCTTGGAAGGCCTGACCGGGACCGCACGAAAAGGCTGGCGATAGCTCATGATTACAACTTACGCTCGACTGGTAAACGTGCGGTGCATTTGAGCGTAGGGGCTTTTGGAGTTCGGATGAAGTTGGGCGGCTCGCATCCTCACGCCGCGATCGGTACATGTTTGAACCTTCGCGGCTGGCGATCTGACCGGGTCTGGCCTTTGGGTATTTGGAAGGACTGCGGGAAGACAGACGTTCCCTACGTCAGATATCCTCCCCTCAACTCGGACCTCACAACGCGCAAAACTACCTTGCGGCTAGCGCTCTCGTCGTCACTGGATGGATCAAATGAACCCCCAGCCTAGTTCACTAGGCGCGCATGTTTGCCCCAGTGTTTTGCCCGGAGCGCCTTCTTGTCGATCTTGCCGGCAGGGGTGCGAGGGAGAGCCTCGGCAAAGGCGACGGTTTTGGGCGCCTTCACACTTCCCAGGCGCTGTTTCGCGTGGGCGATGATGGTGTGTGCATCGATGCCGTCAGCTGCAACGATGGCATGTACGGCCTCACCCCATTTTTCGTCGGGAATCCCGATCACCGCGCATTCGCGCACCTGAGGCAATTGGGTGATCGCGGCCTCCACCTCGGTCGTGAACACATTGAACCCGCCTGACACGACCATGTCCTTCTTCCGGTCGACGATATAGAGATAGCCGTGTTTGTCGCGTCGGGCGATGTCGCCGGTGTGGTGCCAGCCGAATGTGCGAATTTCCGCGGTCGCGTCCGGATTGTCGAAATATCCCAGGCTTACCAGGGGCCCGCGGACGACGATTTCGCCGACGTCTCCATCGGATACGAGATTTCCTTCATCATCCATCAACTCGACCCGGACGGAGCGCGACGCCCTGCCACAGCTGGCGAGGCGTTCGGGATGATCACCCCGCGCCGCGGCGGCGACGGCTTCGGGCGGCAGCCAGGCGACGATCATCGGGCATTCGACCTGGCCGTAGCTCTGGCACATGCAGGGTCCGAATGTCTCCACCGCGAGGCGCAGTTTTTCCGGGCTTACGGGGGACCCGACGAGGATGAAGATGCGCAGCGAGCTGGTATCGTGGCTGTCCAATTCAGGTGATGCGAGCAGCGAGTAGAGCGCGGTCGGCGGCAGGTACATGTGGCTGACCTGGTAATCGGCGATGCAGCGCAGGACAGTTTCGGCCTGGAAACCGGGCAGGATGACCTGGGTCGCGCCGAAGCTCATTGTGGCGAGGGCTACGGGCCCCGCTGCATGGGTGATCGGCGCGGACACCAGCGCGACCGGGTCTGGCGTGCGGCCGGCCATCGCATCGGCGGAGGTTTCAATCATGGTGCCCCAGCCAAGATTGGTCACCATCGCGCCCTTGGACGGGCCAGTGGTCCCGCCCGTGGGGATGATGCCGACCAGATCGTCCAGATTGCCGAATGGGTCTTGAATCGGAGGAACGAAGTCGGCTGCGGTGACATTGCCGATGAAGTCGTCCAGATCGTCGATGCAGATCAGCCTGGTCAGCCGGGGACATTGCGCCTTTATCGCAGCGACCTGATCTTCCAGGCTGCGCTCGTAAAGCATCCATTCGCAGCGGACATAGTCGAGATATTGCGCATTGGCGTCCACCGCATTGCGAGTGTTGACCGGGATCCACTGACCATTCGCGCGCCAGCAGGCCAGCAGCAGGATCATGGCAGTGGCGCTGTTATTGGCGAATATCGCCAGCGGCTGCTGGTTGGCAAAGCCATGCACCGCAAGCGCAGCGGCGACCTGTTCGGTCAGCGCCTTGACCTGGGCGAATGAGAAACTTTCGCCGGTCGAAATGTCAATCAGCGCGGTGCGCCGGGGATCGAGGTCGTGGCCCCGGTCGAAATAATCAATCGCTCGCATGTGATATCCTACGCAATCGCGTGTCGTATGGTTTCCAGCCCGTCTATCAGCAGTTCGGGTTGCTGGTTCGGCGGCAGGCTGCCGATCATGTTTCGCTTCATCAGCCCGGTGGTCAGGCCGATCCCCAGCGCTCCGGCCGATCGGGCCATGCCGATTTCCAGCACTGGATCGTCGCCCACCACAACGATGTTGGAGCTGTCGGAAAGCGGCAGGCCCATGCTGGTGAGCGCTGCCTCGAATGCGGTATGCGACGGCTTGCCCAGCACCTGTGCATCCTTGCCCGTGAGGGAGGTGATCATCACGTTAAGCGCATAGCTTGAACCGATCGCGCGGCCGTCGGCAGTGGCGAAGAAGGGAACGTGACTGGCCGTGGTCAGGATCGCGCCATCCCAGACTGACTGGCAGGCCGCCTCGAGGTCAGGGAAGGTGAATTCGCGGAACCAGCCGGTATAGACTGCGTCTACCCCCTCGGCTTTTTCCGAAGGTCCGATCGTTTCGATGCCGCGTTCTTGCAGCGGCGCTGAAACGCCTTCCCGGCCCAGCACACGCACACGCCTCATGCCCTGCTGGGCGAACCAGATCGCGGCCGAGGATGAAGGCGTCATCATCTCGTCATCGGCCAGGTCAAATCCTGCCTGCCGCAGCCCGGCTGCATAGAGCGCTGGCGCCTTGCCCGTGCCGTTGGTGAACACGCGGAAGGGTTTGCCCAGCTTGCGGATGGTCGCCAGAAGTTCGACCGCGCCGGGCAATGCCTCGTGCCCGGCGGAAGCCGCGTTGCCGAGCGCGATCGTGCCGTCCATGTCGAAAATGAAGCCCTTTGCTCCGGCAATGCGCTGGGCGAGATCGTCAGAAATTCCGGTCATGCTGCTGGTCCTGCATGGAGAGCGAGGCGCAGATTCCCGCTTTCGACGACGATGTCGCGCGCCGTGGGTCGCGCCGCCAGTTGGCGCAGCAGGGATAGGATCGGCGCTGCTTCCGGTGAATAGCTGGCCCTTGATGCGCCTGCGGCAAGCATGGCGTCCACCTGTTCGCCCGGCATCACCGCGCGGAGCAGGAATTCCTCCTCATTCATATGGGCGCCGAATTTTTTGCGCAGGTCGGCAAGAAGGGGGAAGGCCGGTTCATTTCTGATCTCCCGCGCTCGCGGTCGGTCGAGAATGGCCGCTTCCACAGTTGGGTCGAGCGGGCTGGTTGGATGACCGAATTTGCCCATGACATAGCGCAGCACTTCGTCACTGACCTGCGCATAGCGGCCTGTGCCGATCACGTTGAACAGCGCCTGGCTCATGACCATTTGCGGGAAGGGAGTGACCATTATCGGATAGCCGAGTTCCGCCCGCACGCGCTCTGTCTCCGCGACGACTTCGTCGAACCGGTCTTCCAGCCCCAGCTCGATCAACTGGCGTCGGGTCGTCGTCATCACCCCGCCGGCGATCTGGTGGCGCAAGAAGCTCGCGTCGAAACTCTGGGGTGTGCCAGCCGGCAGCTTCTCCGCAGCGGCCAGGCGAGACCAATATTCGCTCACCTTGGCCAGCGCCTTGTCATCAACCCTCACATCGAAACCTGCCTCGCGCAGATTGGCGACCATCCGGCTGGCCTCGGGCAGCGAAGAACCATCACCCAATGGGCCGATCCCGACATGAACCGTCTGCATTGCACCCGACTTCACGCCCTCAAGGCTGGTCAGCGCACCATAGCCGATTGTGCAATGGGCGTGGATTTCAAGGGGAAGGTCGCCGATCACCGCCTTGATTGCCGGAGCAAGGGTGCGGGCCCGGTCGGGCGACAGCAGTCCGCCGGGGTCCTTGACATAGAAGCAGTCGAAATCGCCGCTGGCAGCCAGTTTCTGCGCTAGGTCGCGATAGAATTCGTCCGTATGCACATCGGACAGGGTAAATGTCAGCGCGCCCATGACCTGCGCGTCGCCCTCCTCCTTGATGATACGCGCCGCGGCCAGAATAGCCTCCGCATCGTGCATGGGGTCCAGCATCACGAATTTGCGGATGCCGTTCACCTGCAGACGGCGGTAGACCAGCCGCATGAATTCGGGATCGGCCTGCTGCCAGGCGATGAAGCGGAGGCCGGTAGTGATGAATTGCAGCGGGGTGCGGGGCATGGCGGCGCGGACACGGCGGATGCGCTCCCACGGATTGTTCCTGAAATAGCGCACCGCTACCGCCATATGGCTGGACGACGTGAAATCGATCGCCTCGAACCCGACCCGGTCGAGTTGGCCTGCGATCTGCAGGATTTGCGCGGTGTTCAGTCCGGTCGCTCCCCACAAGGATTGGTTGCCGTCACGGATGGAAACATCGGTGAGAGTTATCATGCTCATTCGCTGAATCTTTCGAAGAAGCGTGTGTCGACTCCGCCCGCCCGGAACCCGACGTCCTGCGCGATGCGCCGATGCAGGCCGGCGGTAGTGGTAATGCCCTCGATCTGCATGGCGGCCAGCGCATCGGCGAGGCGTTCCACCGCCTGATCCCGCGTGTCGCCATGCACGATCAGCTTGCCGATCAGCGAGTCATAGAACGGCGGCACCCTGCTGCCGCTGGTGATGTGCGTGTCCACCCGGATGCCGGGCCCAGCAGGCCAGGCGGCCCGGGTCACCATTCCCGGGTTCGGACGGAAGTCCGCCTCCGGGTCTTCGGCGTTGATCCGTACTTCGATTGCGTGCCCGCTCTGGACAAGGTCGCTCTGCCGCAGGCCCAGCGGCTGACCGTCCGCGATCAGCAACTGCTGCTCGATCAGGTCCAGGCCGGTAATCGCTTCGGTAACAGGGTGCTCTACCTGGATGCGGGCGTTCATTTCGAGGAAATAGAATTCGAACGTTTCTGCATCGACGAGAAATTCGACCGTGCCTGCGCCGCGATAGGCGAGGTGGCTGGCAAGGCGCACCGCAGCCTGCTCGATCGCGCTGCGGGCATTATCCGGAATGTCGGGGGCGGGAGCTTCCTCTACCAGCTTCTGGAAGCGGCGCTGGATTGAACAATCACGTGTGCCGAGATGGATCGCATTGGTGCCATCACCCAGCACTTGCACTTCGACATGGCGGCCGCTGGCGATGTAGCGTTCCACATAGATACGCGGATCGTTGAACGATGCCTGTGCTTCCGCCATGGCGGTGGCAATGTCCGCTGCGAGGTCTCCGGCCCGGTCGACCCGGCGCATGCCTTTGCCACCCCCGCCGGAAACCGCCTTGAGCAGCACCGGGAAACCGATTTCTTGCGCCAGGGCGAGTGCGGTCGTACTATTGGCAGCTTCTCCGCCGGGCACGACCGGCAGGCCGACTTCAAGGCCCACCTTGCGGGCCATCAGCTTGTCTCCCATCGCGTGCAGGCTGGACAGGTCCGGCCCCACGAAGATGATGCCGGCCTCCAGCACCGCCGCGGCAAAGGCAGCGTTCTCCGACAGGAAGCCATAGCCGGGGTGGATCGCATCGGCCCGTGCCTTGACGGCTGCCTGAATCACAGCGTCGATATCGAGATAGCTCTTGCTCGACGGCGCTGGGCCAACGAGCACTAGCTCATCTGTCTGCTGGGCGGGCAGGCTCGTAATGTCAGCCTGCGAAACACCAAGGATGGTGGTGATGCCAAGGCGTTGTGCGGTGCGGATGATCCGCAGCGCGATTTCACCCCGGTTGGCTATAAACAGTCGCTGGATCATGAGCCTGTTCTAACCTGCCCGCACATGCATCAGCGCCATGCCGCCATCGACCATCTGGCCATTTGCGAGCAGGATCGCTTCGATCACACCGTCGCAACCGGCATGGACGGGGTTCATCAGTTTCATTGTCTCGATGATACCCACCACCGTATCGCGGGTTACAATATCGCCGATCTCGACAAAGGGAGGAGCGCCCGGCTGGGGCGCGTGGAAAAACGAACCGGGCAGCGGTGCCGTAATCGCTAGCAGGCCGTCAGGCAGGGCCTGTTCCGCAGCACCGGGAGTGATTGCTTCGGGCGATCCCCGTTCGGCAAGTTCCCAGTCCTGTGTCCAGCCGCTGGAGCTTTCTCCACCAGCTTTCTGGATGCGCAGCCGGAATGCATCGGTGGTGATATCCAGTTTATCGTAGCCGCTGCCATCCAGAATAGAGACGATTTCGGCAACGGCTTCAGGGGTAAGCTCAAGCTTGCTCATTGGCGCAGGTACTCCCTGGCCTTGGCCAGCAATGCGTTTGCAAAGTCGCTGTCATTGAAGTGGGCATCTTCCACATGCAGGTCGACATTGTCGGGCATGATCCGCCTGACGTAGTCGGCGAAGACCGGCGGTATTTCAGGATCGTGGATGTGGCCTTCCGGGCTGTCATGGTGAGAAAAGCCTCCTAGCGGGATGTAGAAGCTGACCGGGCCCTTCGCGTCGGCAAACATGCCGGCGAGGTGATCGGCCAGCGCTTCAAGCTCCGGCATGTCCGTGCGGACAGCGGTCAACGCCGGGTTATGCTTGTGATAGCGTTTGCCCGGGAACTGTTTCTCCGCCTCTTCCAGCGGTCCGGCGATGATGAAATCCGCATTGCCGGGGGCGAAAATGGTGGGAATTCCCTTTTCCAGCGCCGCCCTGCCACGTACCGGGCTATGGCCGGCCAGGCCGCCCTGCAGGTAATCGCCGATCTCTGTCACTGACAGGTCCAGCACCAGCGCGACATTCTTGTCCGCCGCGATTGAATCGAGTGTCGGCCCGCCCGCGCCGGAGGAGTGGAATACCATGACTTCGCAGCCATCTGCCTCCAGTGCTTCGCGGATCGGGCGGACAGTCTTTTCGGTTGTGGAAAGCATGGTCATCAAGACCAGCGGCTTCTCGCTAGCCTGTTCCGGGGCATAGCCTTTCGCCATGCCGGCAATGCCGTTGGCGGCGTTGCGATAGACATCGCGTGCGATTGAATTCAGTCCGGAAATGTCAGTCACAGCGTTCATGATCGCGATGTCCTTCACGCCGATGTATGGCGCGGTGAAACCTGAAGCCATGGTCGAGACGATCAACTTGGGCAGACCGTAAGGCAGGGCCTGCATCGTGAGACCAGCCAGCCCGGTGCCCATCGATCCGCCGATAGCAATGACACCGGACAGGCCCTGTTCCCGATGGGTCCTCAGTGCCAGCTTTGTCGCACCCTCGATCATTACCGCCTGGCATTTGCCTTCATGGCCCAGCGCGCGAACTTCCTCGATCGAGTGTCCGCCAGCCTCCGCCACCTGCATCGGGGTGATCTCCGCACCTGGAATATAGCGCCTGATACTGCAATCCAGATGGATGACTTCGCAGCCGGCATTTTCCAGCACGCCGCGGATGAATGCCGCCTCATGCTGTTTGGAATCGTTGGTAATGATCATCATCACTTTGGCGACGCTCTGCATCGCTTCTGGGGCCTTTAACATCTTCTCCGCTGTCCTTGTGTGCCGTTCGGACTTGCATCGCATATCTGCGCAGTTGGGAAATTTTGACAGGCTAGAAATCGCAGATATGTTGCACGTAGTGAAATTTCGGAGTTGAAGCCATCGAACAGAAAGTGAAAACAATCCGGGCTATCGAGCGTGCGGTGGATGTCCTGGCTGAAATTCGCCTGCGCCGAGGCATGAGTCTGAACGAGCTGCACAACCGGACCGGGCTGCCCAAGGCAACACTGCTGCGCATCCTGCTGACCCTCTCCAAGGGCGGCGTGGTGTGGCAGCGAATTGCAGATGGCGCCTATGTGGCAGGGGCCGTCAAATTTGGCGGTCAATCGCCCGATATCAATGATAAGCTGGCAGAGATTTCTTCCCCTTTCCTGGCAGAGTTGAGCACGCGGGTGATGTGGCCGTCGGTGATCGCCGTCCCCCGGCTTGATTATATTGAAGTGATCGAAACCAATGGCCCGATCGTGCGCCTCGATTCCGCGATTCTTGGCCCAGTCGGTTTGAAGTTAAGTTACATCCACACGGCTACTGGGCGGGCCTATCTTGCGGCCTGCGACCCGATTGAGCGGGACGCGATAATCGAGCGAGTCCGCCCCGACGTCGCCGATCCGGAAGGCGAGGAATTGTTGCGATCGCTGATCGCGGAAACCCAGCGGCGGGGCTATTCCACGCGCGATCCACTTCATCCCTGGGCGGACCGGACGCGTCAGCTCGTGCGCAGCGATGGACGCCGTTCGCTGGCCGTGGCGGTGCGGGCGCAAGGGCATGCAGTGGCGACGCTCAACCTCACATGGCCAATGGGGCGCACTACACTGGCCGAGGTCGTCAACCTGCATTTGTCTACGATGCAATCAACGGCAGCGATCATTGGGCAACGCCTGGAGGAGGCACTTGCCTAAGCGTCGTCAGCACGCATGGCTGCATTAAGTTTCATTGAGTGAAACAATTGTAGATTGCCAGTTTTCAATGAGCGCGCGCTGCCGCACTTTCCCGATCACACCAAGAAATGGACCCACAACGATGGGCCTGTCAGGGAGAGAGGGAATATGCCGACGAAATTCGTGCATCTGTGCGGGACTGCGATCGGTCTCGCGGTGGCAACGCCATCTATCGCGCAAGATTCCGGCGCAGATTTAGCAGACGAACAGGCAGTGCAACGCAGCGGCGGGATCGAGGACATCATTGTTACTGCGCAGAAGCGCGCGGAAAACGTGCAGGATGTACCTATCGCGATTAGCGCGTTCGGTGGTGACTCGTTGCGTGAACGGTCAGTTTCGGACATCTCGCAGCTATCCAATGCCGCGCCGAACGTAACCCTGGATGCCGGCACCCCATTCTCGGGCTCATCCGCCGTTTTGTCGGCCTTTGTCCGCGGGATCGGCGCCAACGACTTCGCAATGAATATCGATCCGGGCGTGGGTGTATACCTCGATGGTGTCTATTTGGCGCGGACGGTTGGGGCAAACCTTGATCTTCCCGATGTCGAGCGGATCGAGGTGCTCAAGGGGCCGCAAGGCACGCTGTTTGGTCGCAACACAATCGGCGGCGCGATCAGTGTTGTTACGCGTACCCCAGGCGATGATTTCTCGTTCATGGGCGATGTCACGGCGGGCCGGTTCGGTCGCCTGGAAGCGCGCGGCTATGCCGATTTGCCAATCAGCGATACGCTGAAATCTTCGGTAACATTCTCGGTCAAGAATCGTGATGGCTATCAGAAACGGGTTCCGTATCCGAGTGCGACGCCGTTCGCGACCGACGGCCTGACGGCCCTGCCCCAGAGCGGATACAAGACGTCCGACACCGAAGGCGGTCAGGATGAATGGACCATTCGCGGAAAACTTCTGTGGGAGCCGAGCGACAATCTGCGGGTAACGCTGGGCGGAGACTACATGAAGATCGACACGTCTTCGATGTCGAACTCAGTCTTGGCAGTAACCACCGACGTCGGGGGGCCATTCGCCGGCCTGGCCGCGAATAACATCCCGGGCACCGCGCTGGATGTCACGACCGGTACATCGGGCTTCTACTTCGGCGGCCTCTATAATTTCTGCATCAACTCCACCGCGCTGGAGATCGCTGCGCGCAACGCCACCAATTTGTGCGGCGTCCGCGGAACTCCGCTAAATCCTGAGGACAATCTGCCGTCGCTGGCGAGCGTCAATGTCGATGGCAATCCGCTCAACGATCGCCTGACCTACGACGATCGCTTCGTTTCGACCGACAAGGATGAGAGCTACGCTACAGGCAACAGCTTCTCCAACATGGAAGTCTATGGCTTCACCGGGGTTGTCGACCTGGATCTGAGCGAGGCACTCGCGATCAAGTCGATCACCGGATACCGTCATCTTGAATGGGCGTCGGGGATGGATCTCGACAATTCGCCAGTGGCAATGCTGGAGCCGTCCTTCTCACTGGCCCAGAACCAGTTCAGCCAGGAAGTGCAACTGATCGGCAACGCGCTGGACGGTGGCCTGAACTTCGTTCTGGGCGGGTATTACTTCCGAGAAGAAGGCAAGATGCGCGACTTTGTCACCTTCGCCGAAGGTCTGCTGCAGATCGTCGGGCCAAATGACATGGAGACGGAGAACTACGCCTTCTTCGGGCAGATCGACTGGCGCATTAACGATCTGGTCGGAATTACCATCGGCGGGCGCTATACGAATGAGGACAAGAGCTTCATCGGCCGCCAGAGCGATGCCAACGGCTTCAATTACAAGCTGTTCAATTGCACCGATTATGAAGCTGATGTTGTCCCATGCCCCACCATACTGGGCTTCCCGGTGGATGGCGAGCCGCTGCGCTATTATGTCGATGGGACGCAGAAGAAATCGTTCAGCAACTTCTCGCCCAAAATTGGCGTGCAACTGCACCCCACCGAAGATGTGATGATCTATGGCAGTTGGTCCCGCGGCTACAAGACTGGCGGCTGGACAACACGCCTCTCGAACCCCCTGCCTACCGCACCGGACTTCAACGAGGAGAAGGCGGAAAGCTTCGAAGTCGGGGTCAAGTCGGTCCTGTTCGACCGCATGCTCCAGCTCAATCTCGCGGCATTCACCACGAAGTATGACGGCATCCAGCTGAACTTCCAGCAGGGCGTAAGCCCAACCGTTCAAAATGCCGGTGCGGCGCGGATCAAGGGCTTCGAGATTGAGAGTATCCTTGCCCCGGCAAACGGCCTCACCGTCAACGCCTCGGTCGGCTACACAGACGCGTATTTCACCGAATTGCTGCCTGCAGCGGTGGTTGCGCCCAATCCATACCAGGCTGGCACTCTTGTTGGCAGCGAGTTGCCCAAGTCGCCGGAGTGGAAGCTGAATATCACGCCGCGTTACGAGTTTGCGGTGGGCGACGGATCAGTCGCGCTGCTTGCAGACTATACGTATACCTCCAGCATGTGGAACGACACCGAACGCACGCTGCTGCTTCAGCGTCCGGGAGTTCACATGCTCAACGCCAGCGTCAGTTACGAGGCTCCATCGGGCAACTGGGACCTCACTGCAGGCGCCACCAATCTGCTGAATGAGCGCTACATCGTGACCGGCCAGTCCCAGGCTTTCGGCGCTGGCATGATCTACGGAACGTGGAGCAAACCGACCGAATGGTACGTTCGGCTCGGCGTGGATTTCTGAACTTGCGCGAGGCGCCTTCGGGTCTCGTTGAGAACCTGAAGGCGCCCTTTTTTGGAGAGGCCTGTGTCCAATCTCGTCTGGAACGCATGGTACGTAGCCGGCTGGCGGTATGAATTCGACCGTGAGCCGAAACAGCGGATGCTGCTGGGTAAACCGGTGGTGTTGTTTCGCAAGCAGGACGGAACGCTGGTCGCGCTGGAGGACCGCTGCGTTCACCGGATGGCACCGCTGTCCATGGGGCGCCTTGAGGGTGACGATATTCGCTGCCTTTATCACGGTTTCAAATTCGCTTCAGACGGCCGGTGCATCGAAATTCCTGGACAGCAGATGATCCCGCAGCGGGCATGCGTCAAAAATTACGTCGTTGTCGAAAATGGCAGTTGGGCGTGGGTCTGGATGGGCGAAAAGGAGCGCGCCGATCCATCGTTGATTGCGCAGTCGAAGGCGCTGGACGATCCGGAGTGGGTACTCAAGACCGGTGAGATCGACTACGAAGCCAATTACGAGCTGATAAACGACAATCTGCTCGACCTGACCCATCTTGCCTATGTCCATGCCGCCAGCTTTGGTGCGGACGAGGCATGGTCTCGCAGTCGTCCAATGGTGACTGCGCTGCAGAATGGAGTGCGGTCATCCCGCTGGATTGCGGATTCCCCGCCGATTCCGCCGATTGGCAAGGCGGCCGAGCATGACCGCGTCGATATCTGGACGTCATATGACTTCATCATCCCGGGCACCTTTTTGCTCTACACTGCGCTTTGTCCGGCAGGCACGGCGGCTCAATGCGGCGACGAGCCTCCGGGCGATGAGCACGAAGTGTGGTTCGACAATTTCACGAGCCAAGCCGTTGTGCCGACCGGTGAGAAGACGTCGCGCTATTACTTCAGCTGGGGACCGGGCTCGCGCTTTGGCGGCGAAGACATTGCCCAGATCATGATCGATGTCGCGAAGGGGGCGTTCCTCGAAGACAAGATCATGATCGAGGCGCAGCAGAAGGTCATCGATTGCGAGCCGGGGCGGCCGCCAATGCCCGCATCCGCCGACAAGGCGATCACGATCTTCCAGCGAATGATGAAATCGCTCGATCGCGTCGGAGATTCCGAAAATGTCTGACACCCCCGGCATACGCCCACTGTTTGCCAGCACGAGAGAGAACAGATGAATAGAAAACTAGCCAGTGGCGCAGTAATGACCATTGTCGCTATCGGGGGTGGGCTGCTGCTGTCTCCACGGATCGGTGCGACCCCGACCGATCGTGGTCCTGAGACAGTCTATGGGCAGACCTGCGGTTACTGCCACGGGCGTAACGTCGGACCGATGATTCGCGGCCGTAAGTTGCCGGCAGCCACGGTCAAATATTTCGTGCGCAACGGCGCAAACGCAATGCCAGCCTTCCGTCAGACGGAAATCAGCGACTCCGAACTCGACGCGCTGGCCATCTGGATTTCTTCAAGTCCCGTCGATCCCAAGGAGGCAGGCGAATGAGCGGTATCGACAGGCGCACGCTGCTTGGCGCGGCGGTCACCACGGGCGCGGTGCTGGGATTTGCTTCTGGCGTGAAGGCGCAGATGGCGGCAGGCCAGACGCGGGCTGACGTTAGTGCATTCATGAAGGAAATGCAGTCAATCGTCGGCGAAGACTGGGCCCTCTGGGATGAGGAAGCGCTGGCGCCTTATGACAAGGCCTATATCCCTGATCCGTTGGACAAGTTCCATCCCGTCGGCGCGGTAGCGCCAGCTACGGTCGAGGAAGTGCAGGCAATCGTTCTTGCAGCCAACAAGCATCGCCAGCCGCTCTGGCCGATCTCGACCGGCAAGAACATGGGATACGGAACCGCCGTGCCGGCGACGCCTGGACAGGTGGTGTTGGACCTGAAACGGATGAATCGCATCCTTGAGGTCGATCCGGATCTGGGCACTTGCCTGATTGAGCCGGGCGTCACCTATCAGCAGCTCAAGGACTACCTTGAGCAGAACAAGATTCCACTGTGGATCGACGTTCCTACTGTCGGCCCGATCGCCTCACCCGTGGGCAACACACTGGATCGCGGTGTCGGTTACACGCCTTATGGCGAACACTTCATGTTCCAGTGCGGCATGGAAGTGATCCTGCCGGACGGTCGGTTGATGCGCACGGGTATGGGCTCGATCGAAGGAACGACCGCGTGGCAGGCGTTCAAGTGGGGCTATGGCCCCTATGTCGATGGCCTGTTCACCCAGTCGAATTTCGGAATCGTGACCAAGATGGGCCTGTGGCTGATGCCACGACCGCCTGCCTATAAACCGTTCATGATCCGGCATCAGAATATGGATGATGTGCCCAAGATCATCGAAGCAATGCGTCCGTTGCGAGTTTCCAACCTGATTGCAAACTGCAATCTGATGATGAGCGCATCTTACCAATTGTCGATGTTCCATCGCCGAAACAGCATCGTCGCCGATGGCCAGCCATTGGACGATGCCTCCGTCAAACGTGCCGCCAAGGCCAATGGGCTGGGTATGTGGAACACCTATTTCGCGCTCTATGGCACCGACGAGACAGTTGCTGCGATTGAGCCGATCGTGCGCGCATCGCTCACCGCGAGCGGCGGGGAGGTGCTGACCGAACAGGATGTGGGAGACAACCCATGGTTCCACCATCATGCGACGCTAATGAAGGGCGGGCTCAATCTGGACGAGATCGGGATGGCTCGTTGGCGGGGCAACGGGGGAGGGCTCGCATGGTTTGCCCCGGTAGCCGCGGCAAAGGGCGACGAGGCAGAGCGGCAGACGAAGCTTGCGCGCGAAATCCTCGACAAGCACGGCTTCGATTATACGGCGGCCTATGCGATTGGCTGGCGCGACCTGCACCACATCATCGCGCTGCTCTTTGACAGGTCCGACCCCGCGGAAGAGAAACGCGCTGACGAATGCTATCGCGAAATGGTCATTCGTTTCGGAAAAATGGGTTGGGCAAGTTATCGGACCGGGGTCAACACGATGGATCTCGTTGCACAGCAATACGGGCAGGTGAACCGGGATTTCAACGCAGCTTTGAAGCAGGCGATTGACCCCAATCACATCATCGCGCCTGGGAAATCGGGGATCAAATGACCATTGGCAGAACCACCTTTGCGCTTGCCGTTGCGACAATGGCGCTTGGAACGACTTGCGCGCAGGCTGCCGAAGCAGACAGGCCGCCACTGACCTATGATGTTATCCGGACTTCGGAAATCAGCCTGAATGCGAACATCACGCTTATCTCCGGCGAGAAGGAAGCGGTGCTGATCGACGTACCGTTTTCGCGTGCGGATGCCTTGCGCGTGGCGGCGGATGTTCTGGACAGCGGGAAGACCCTGAAGGCAATTCTGATCACTCACGACCATCCCGATCATTTCTTCGGGCTGGACGTGCTGCACAGCGAATTCCCTGACGCGGAAATCATCGCGGCACCGGTCGTGGTCACGGACATGACACGCTCGGTGCCGATCAAGTTCGAGCGCTGGAGTGAGCAACTGGGCGCCAATGCACCGCGTCTGCCGGTGATCCCGGCGGCGATGGACAGCGATACCTTCCTTCTGGAGGGATATCCGCTCAAGGTGATTGGACCGATGCAGGGCGATCATGTCCGCTCGACCGTGATCTGGGATGAGGGGTCGCGCACGCTGGTGGCAGGCGATGCGATCTACAATGGCATGTTCGTCTGGCTGGGGGAGCATACGCCGGATCGGTACGTGGCATGGCTGGGGGTGCTGGACCAGTTGGAGGCGATGAAGCCGCAGCGGGTGATCGCTGGGCATACTCGCCCGGACCTCAGCAATGACAACGCGAGTATCGAATGGACTCGCAACTACATCACCTATTTCGCGGAGGCATCGCGTAAGGCTGCAACGTCAGCGCAGATGCAGGAAATCATACGTGCGCGCTTTCCTGAAGCCACCGATGTTCTCGGGTGTTTTCTCTTATGCACGTCGGCCCAGGTTGCGGTGGGCGAAATCGAACCGTGGGATGAATGATCATGCGTTTTGAAAAGAAGGTAGCCCTTGTCACCGGCGGCGCCACCGGCATCGGCCGCGCGACCTGTATAGCTTTTGCTCGCGAGGGTGCGGCGGTGATGATCGGCGATATCGATGATCGAGCGGCCGAGACGGTCAGTATCATCCAAGCCGCTGGGGGCACAGCTGCGTTCCAGGAAGTGGACGTGCGTGATCCTACGGCAATGGAGGGGCTTGTGGCGGCTTGTGTTTCCAGGTTCGGAGGCATGCATGTTGCATTCAACAACGCGGGCGTCCTCCCTCCGCCTGTGCCGTTCCATGAAGTGCCCGCCACAGACCTGGCCCATATCCTTGATGTGGATTTGAAAGGCGTATTCTTTGCCATGCAGTCTGAAGTCAGGCACTTCATGACACATGGCGGCGGTGCCATCGTGAACACCGCCTCGGTCGCTGGTATTGTGGCTGATCCCAATATGTCGTCCTACGTTGCCGCAAAGCACGCGGTGGTCGGCCTGACCAAGGCTGTCGCAATCGAATATGCGCAGCGCAACATCCGGGTAAATGCGATCGGCCCCGGCTTTGTCGCCACTCCGATGACACAGGCCTGGCTTGCTTCAGAGGACTTCAAAAGGGGGTTCTTCGCCCATAATGTCAGCGGAAGGGCGGCACAGCCTGAGGAGATCGCCGGCACGGTATTGCACCTGTGTTCCGACGAAGCGAGCTTCACCAATGGTGCGCTGTTCATCATCGACGGCGGGCAGACGGCGCATTAGGGGCATGGCATCAGGGGCGCTGGCGGACACTAGGCGTGGTGCCGATTTATTGTCCGCCGTCAGCGCGCATGGCATAGATTTGAGGTTATAAGTTAAGGAGGGTTTGGGCTTCGTCATAGTGACGAGGGAGCGAAGATGAAGCCCAAATCCTCCTTGAAAAAATCGCCGTTGAAAGCCCCCTACCGGGCCCTGTCAAAGCAAACGCCAATGCAATGCGTACGGCACGCGATGTTGCCAAAGCCCCCGTCACTGACCTCACCAAGGCCAGCAAGGCAGGTCGCCAGGCCGTGATCTGGTGTAGGGACGCCTGATTGCGATGGGGATGGATGACGTCCGGGATCAGGACAATCTGCTCTTACCGGTCTGGCGCGATGGAAGATTGCTGATCCGCCACAGCTTTGCGGAACTGAGGGAGAGGGCCGCGGCATAATCCGATATGCGGAAGTTGGCGTCGGCTCATCGAGAGCCGGCGTCATTTATCTGACGGCCCTGCTAGCCCGATTTCGGACACGCGATTCAGCCCAAGGTCGCCCTCACGTCGGCCATTGGAATGAAGACCCGACGCGGATTGTCCGGATCCCCAAGTGGCCGGAAACCGAGCTCGGCGTAAAATTTCCATCTCCGGCCAAAATGCTCTCCGTCCAGCACATCGAGGACGATCGCGGCGGCTCCCATCTGGTCTGCAATGCTCAGGCAGCGCTTCATTGCATCGATGACAAGTGCAGTGCCGAGGCCTTTGCCTTGCAGGTCCTCGCGAACGGCAACCGCGCGAATATAGATGACCGGGACATCCGGGACGCGCGCGCGCTGCCATTTCTTCGGGCCAAATTCTGCACGTACCGCCAGGGCACCGAGAGTGTAGAACCCGAGAACCGCGCTTTCTCTATCGGCAACGGCGATCCATGCGGTTACCAGTCCGTCCTTGATCTGGTCGGATAAAGACGATTTCAGGAAATTGTCGATTGGTCCGAAGCCGCAAGAAAAGGCGCTGCGATCGTGCAGCGCCTTGTTGAATTTGGCGATCATCAGGGCGGGCAAATCCGCCGCCGCTTCAGTCGGCATCCTTGAGGAGGCCAGTCGTTGCCTCGGCCGCACGCGCCAGCCCGGGCACCTTCTTGCCCGGAGCCTCGACGGCGGCCTTGAAAGCCTCGAATGCCTCAACCGGCAAAATGGACAGGCTCATGCGCTGCTCGACTTCCTGCGCACGGAGAAGGGCGGCTTGGCGGATGAAGTCTGCCTCCTGCAGGCCGGTAGCAGCAGCTGCAGCCCTGATCCGTTCTTCATCGGCACGGTGCATGCGCACTTCCTTGCGCGCCTCCATCTTGCCGGGAGTCGGGGTAACTGTTTCCAGGGCGAACACGGTCGATCTCCTCATTGGAGGTATGTACGGTAAAACGCCGTACGCGTCAATGGCATCCTCATCCGGTCATGGGGCGCTGGGTCCATCGTCCCGATGTCGCCGATCCCATCAGGCAGGTGGCCAGCACCCCGGCTAGGATCGTTACGCGCTTCCCTGTCATTCCAATTCTCCCCTGTTTCTCTGTATCCGCTGGCTCGTCCGGTTCACTTGAAGGTGACCTGCTCCTGCCGCGCATAGACGGGGTTAAGCAGCAATGTGCCGTACTGGCGCAGCAGCGCCGCGCGCTCTTCGTTGATCGGTTCGCGCGGTACCGCGCGGGCGAGCGCGTCGCTGCGCGCCTGCATGCCTTCGGCGAATTCGGGGTGCGACAGGATATAGAGATCCCGCCGCCGCATGCCCGACAGCACTCGCCGGCCGACTTCTTCTGGGGTCATGAACAAGGATTGCGACGTCTGGTCCTCGGGGGAGATCGGATCCTTCATCACCTGCTCGTTCTGCAGACGCGCCGGCCGGACACGCGCGAGATTGCTCGCAATGTCTGTTTGCACCGGACCCGGACAGAAGATCGACACGTCGATGCCGGTATCCTCGAGTTCCCCGGCCAGGGTCTCCATCAACCCGGTTACCGCAAACTTGGCCGCGCAATAAGCAGCCGCGCCGTTGACCGCGGTCAGCCCGGCAGTGGAAGCGGTGACGACAAGGTGCCCGCCCTTCCTGCGATCCTGCAAACGGTGAAGTACGGTCATCACCCCGTTGAGGACCCCGCCGAAGTTCACCTCCATCGCGAAGTCCCAGTCCTTGTAGGTCATGTCGCGCATCAAGCCGGTCAGGCCGATCCCGGCGTTGTTGACCAAGACATCGACCGGACCGAGATGGCTTTCTGCCCCATCGACTGCCTCGATCCATGCCGCGCGATCGGTCACGTCCAATTTCACCGGCAGGACTTCGAGCCCAGAGGCCTCGAAGTCGATGGCGGTCTGCTCAAGCGCGTCCCACCGGATATCGGCAATCGCGACCTTCATTCCTGCGCGAGCGAAAACTTCGGCCATGCCGCGACCCATGCCGCTCGCGCCGCCAGTGATGAACGCCACTTTGCCGCTAAAATCCTTCGTCATTTCGCGTCGCACTCCTGCCCGTCGCCGTTCGCCCCTGCACCGAGGCTCCCTTCCTATCGCCAGAGAACTCACGCCGACGCGCGGACTAAACGGCAAGCTCATTGGGAAGGATAGGAATGGACCTGCCGTCTAAGACAGATGCGCAGCGTATGCGGCGTCGCGTTCCTTCTCGCGCTGCTTGTGTGAACGGTAATCGCTCGGGGTCATGCCGAAATGCTCGACGAACCGGCGGGCGAAATAGGACGAATCCGAGAAACCCCAGTTGTAGGCGAGCATCGTGATGGATCCATAGGTCGCGTGCGGCAGCGTCAGCATGTTGGCGCATTCCTCGAGCCGGCGACGGAGGATAAAGCGCCGCAGCGTCTCGTTACACCCGCATGTGTCCTGCCCGTCGGCGAAGATCAGCCGCAGGTAGCGCGGCGAGATGCCGAACTGGCTGGCGATAGTCGCGGGCGATAAATCAGGGTCATCGAGATTGGCTTCGACATAGGCACGGACCTTGCCCGCCCACGCCGCCATCGTGGATACGTTGATCTTGCAGTCCGCCGCTTCTTCGATCGAAGCCGCAAGCAGGTCGAGCAGGCCGAGGAACACTGGATGCGAAAAGTGGCGCATCCGCCGTTCTTCGAACAACCGGTCCATCGCGATCAGCGAGGCGTGCAAAACCTGGTTGATCCCGTCCATGCCATCGAGCGGACGCAGGACAGCGTCGCTGTAGGACGGTAGCCGCGCCATGACAAATGAAGTCGGAAAGCCGATCGCGATTGTCTTGACCGGCGACAGCGCGCGGAACCGAAACGGGGTGGTTTCGTCGTAGAGGATCAGGCTGTTCTCGCCAGCAATGCGGGTCTGTCCGTTGCTGTAGATTTCGACCGAGCCGCGCAGTTGCAGGCATAGATGAATGAAGCCGCGCCCCTTCTGCGAGTGCTCCTTGCCCCGGAACGCGCTCACGGCTGAGGACTCGACCTGGCTGAAGGTGAAGCGCTCGAACAGACCCTGCGTGAGGGAAGACTGGAAGCTATCCTCGTCCTCCGGCATGAAGGCAGCCGGAGAGGTGTTCTTGGCGACGACATCTTCCCAGTATCGCAGCCGCTGTTCCGCGCCGACATTGCTGACGTTGAACTGTTTGAAGGCGTGGGCTTCCACTTACTCCTTCTCCCTTCAGTCTCTCACCCAATTATCTTTCTTGTCGTCTAGGGATAGAACGTGACCGGCACCTCCGCAAGCAGGTGGAGGGAGCGAGGACGCCGCCCCGCCCCCTCCTGGGAGGTTCAGAAATGCAGTGATCCGGTTACCCCGATCCGGCGGCGCGCACCGGTCACGCCGGTGTTGGACGCCAGGCCCGGCGGCAAGGCCGAACCCAGGATCGAGATGTCGAAATATGTCGAGTAGTATTTCTCGTCGAACAGGTTGTTCGCAAAGACCCCGAACTCGAAATTGCCGATGTCGTACTTCACGGAAAGGTTCGTGATGTAATAGGGATCGAGGAACACCGGGCCGACCTGCGAATAGCTGAAGCCCGGACGCGAACCCTTACCCGACAGATTGGCATCGAATTTGAGCGTGCCGTTACCGACCGGCACTTCGTAATTGGTGCCGACAAAGAAGGTCCAGTCAGGCGTGTAGAGGATCTTGTCGGTGGGCAGTGCGAAGCCGGTTACCGCGATGAAGCCGCTCATGTCTGTCGTCCGCGCGTGCAACAGGCCGACATTGCCGTAGAGCTTCCAGTTCGGGGTGACGCGCCATGTCGCCTCGATCTCGGCACCGTAGCTTTCGACGTCTCCGGTGTTCAACATAACCGCAATTGCGGCGGCGCTGTTGGTCGACGGGACGATTGCATTGACCCCGATGTAGTCCGAATAATCGTTGTAGAACACGTCCGCAGCGACGAACAAATCCCCGTCGAAGAGATCGAACTTGGTGCCTACTTCATAGGTCCAGACAGAATCGTTGCCGTAGATCAGGTTCGGTGATCCCGGCGGATTCTGCCCCCCGCCGCGAACGCCGCGGGCAACCGAAGCATAGGTCATGAAGTCGGGCGTCCAGTGCAGCGTGACCGAGGCCCGCGGCTGCAACTCATTGACCTTGTAGGCCGCCGTGGTGAAGGCGCTGGTCGAAATCAGCGATTGTTCGTCATATCGCGCGCCAACCGCGATCTCCAACTTGTCGCTCGGAGTCCAGAAGATGTTGGCGAATACCGCCCGATTGCGATTGCTGGTATCCGCCGAGCCCGGCGCCAGCGTGTTGGGCAGGATCAGAGTATTGGTTTCGGCATGGTCGCTGTACTTTGTGTAGAACAGACCGACGAGCGTCGAGATCGTATCGGACCACTTCGTCTCGAAGCGGGCCTCGGCGCTGTGGGTGTCGAGCTTGCCGTAATCGTCGGAGCGGATGAAATCGGTCGGCCCGAGGTCGACGTCCCACAGCACGTGGCGATCGCGATGGATGTAGGACCCGATCAGCGTAACCTGCGTGTTGATGCCCTCAAGGTCGAACACGCCCTTGGCGTTGACCCCCGTGTATTTATCGAGCCCGAAGCTGTTGAGGTTCTGCTCCGAGGTGTAGTCGTAATCGGTCGGTCCCGAGATCTGGTTGTAGGGGAAGAAACCGCCCCTCACGTAATCGTAGAAGCCGTTAAGCGTGATTTTCGCGTTATCGGACGGCAGGAAATCGAGACGGCCTCTGATCGAGTATTGCTTGCTTGAGTTGAGGTCGCCGCCGATCAACGTGTTGGTAATGAAGCCGTCTTCCTGGTGGTACGCCCCCGACACCCTGAAACGGATCTTGTCGGGCACGATCGCCCCAGACAGCGAGCCCGAGAGCGAGGTGAAATTGTCCGCCCAGGCGTAGGTGCCGTCAATGCGCCC
This sequence comes from uncultured Caenibius sp., assembly GCA_963662855.2. Classification (GTDB taxonomy): domain Bacteria; phylum Pseudomonadota; class Alphaproteobacteria; order Sphingomonadales; family Sphingomonadaceae; genus Andeanibacterium. The sequence goes on along the minus strand of CAXXWL010000003.1, from coordinate 311,544 downwards.
GGTCAGTTCGTCTGTCGGCTCCTTGGTCACTACGTTGACTGCGCCACCAAGCGTGTTGTTGCCGAACAATGTGCCCTGCGGACCGCGCAGCACTTCGATCCGCTCCACATCGACCAGCGGGCTGTTGAAGAAGGATGTCGCCGGAAGGAAAATCCCGTCCATGAAGATACCGACACCGGGCTGGACGCTGTCGGACAGCGTCGTGCCGACGCCGCGCATCGAAACGAACGACCGGGTCGGCGCGTCGGAATCGATGTTGAGCCCGGGGGCGAGCTTGGCAACGTCTCGCACATTTGTCGCCTGGACCGATGAAAGCGTGTCGCCACTGACCGCAGTGACTGAAACCGGCACATCCTCGAGCCGTTCCTCGCGCCGGCGGGCGGTGACCATGATGCCGTTGCTCTCTCCTTCGCCGTCCGAAGCCGTGGGGGCTTCGTCAGCTGCCGCTTGCGCGAACGCAGGCTGACTGAAGCCGATCAATGCCGAACTAGCGAGAATCAAATGAACAAATTTGGCGTGCTTCACACCAACTCTCCCTGTATCCCGGGCAACGGGATTTCGGTCCCCGTTTTCCCTGACTAGCTTCTTTCGCACCGGGCACGGACCGACTTGTCCGAGCACGAAGCGCCTAGTTTGCCCCTTTGACATGAGGGAAGCGGCCGGCAGTCGATAGGACGAACCGGAACCGCCGATTTTGGCAAAGCGGCACTACGCGGAACTGCGATGCCAGAGGCCTCGCCCGATATCTCGCCCAATACCGTGGGGGTCCGAAACCCTCTGCCGCTTTATCCGCGCGCCGCTTTCGGCAGAACGGCAGTTTCCCCCCAATCGCAAGAGACGCTGCGGGCCGCAGGCCAGACCAGACGAGGAGGATGCCTGCGTGGCAATTACTAACACGATCAAGCTGTTCGATCTTCAGTTCGCAAACGGGTGCACAACAAGCCCCTACGTGTGGCGGACCAAGTATGCGTTGAAGCATAAGGGCTTCGACATTGATCTGGTCGGGGGCGGCTTCACCGATATTCTCGAACGTACAGGCGGCCGGTCGGATCGCCTGCCGGTGATCGTCGATGGCGATACATGGGTACTCGACAGCATGGTGATCGCCGAATATCTCGACGAGCATTATCCAGACCGACCGCTGCTATTCCCGTTTAAACCGTACAAACCGGCAATGCGGTTCCTCGACACCTGGATCTGGAACACTGTGATCACGGCCTGGTTCGAGAACTACATCGCCGACTATCACGATCTCTCGCGCCCCGAAGACAAGGCCTACGTGCGCGAGACCCGCACTCGTTTCGTCGCAGCCGATACACTCGAGGAAGCGCAGGCCGGACGTGAGGAGCGCCTGCCCCTGCTGCCAGCACGTCTCGATCCCTTGCGCAAACTGCTGCGCGAGACGCCTTGGATCGGTGGAGACACGCCCGACTTCTGGGACTATTCCGCGCTGGCAATTTTCCTTTGGCTTGCATCGCTGGCGACCACGCCGCCCTTGACCGATGACGATCCGCTGCGCGACTGGCTGGACCGCGGCTTCGATCTCTTTGGCGGGATCGGGCGCCATCCCGGACTGCACAGCCTGTTCGGGCTGAAACTGCGGCCAGGCGATCCCCAGCCTTTCGAAGAGGGCGGGATCGGGCAAGCGGTGACGCCGACGAATGTTGGGCCGGGGGCTCCCGTACAACCGACAAAATAGTAACCGGGAAGGATCGGGAATGGCAAAACTGGGGTACGAGTTCAGGATCATCCTCCTCCTCAGCCTGACCAACGGCGTCGTCGCACTTGAGCGGCTGAGCGCATCGTTCCTGTCGCCTTTCCTGGTTGCGGATCTCGGACTGTCGAACGCGCAACTCGGATTGCTCGCTGGAGCGCTATCAGGCGCGGTCGCGATCAGCGCGACCTGGTTCGGAGCTTTCGCCGACCGGACCGGTCGGACAAAGACGATCTTGCTAATCGCCACCTTCTGCTTCTCCGTGATCGCCGGCCTTCCGGCCCTGGTTACCGGTTTTCTGGGCCTGTTCCTCGCCCGCATGGCGCTGGGCTTTGCCGAGGGCCCGGTGGTGCCGCTGTCGCAATCGATGATGGCGGAAGTGTCCGATCCCCGGCGCCGGGGTCTCAACATGGGCTTGCTCCAGATGGCCGGCGCCTATCTTATCGGTGGCATGGCTGGGCCGGTGCTCGCGACCTATATCGCGACAAGCTATGGCTGGCGCGCCGCCTTCACCGCATCAGTCATCCCAGGCCTGATCATGGCCGTGGCGATCTGGTTGGTCGTCAAACCGGACAGGCCAAACCAAAAGGTGGCTATGACCGGCTCGGGCGATGCGCTTGGCCCGACCATCCGCACGCTGCTGCGTATCCGCAATATCCGGCTTTCGGTGATCATCGCCGCCTTGTTCGCAGCCTGGGCCACAATCCAGAACGTGTTCCTCCCGGTCTATCTCGTGCAGGAGCGCGGAATGTCGCCGATCACGATGGGCTGGGTGATCGCAGCCGGCGGACTTGCCGGGCTGATCGGCGGCTTCGGGGTGCCCGCAATCTCCGACCATGTTGGCCGCAAGCCGGTAATGATCACCTGCGGAGTCTTCATGCTCGCCGCCCCGGCCGCGATCCTCTGGCTGCCTGCGCACGGTATCACCATGAGCCTTGCTGTCCTTGTCGGGTGGCTCGTGATGGGGATGTCGCCTATGTATATCGGTGTCATTCCGTCGGAGAGCGCCCCGGCCAAATTCGCAGCGACAGCGATCGGCCTGCCGACTGCCGTGGGCGAGATTTTTGGAGGAGTTCTTGCCCCATATGGAGCGGGCAGCCTGGCCGACAACTTTGGGCTCACAGCGCCATTTCTACTTTGTCTGGTCCTCGCGGTCGGCTGTGCGATTGCGACCTTGTTCCTCGAAGAAAGCGCTCCCAAGATTGTCGAGCGAGCCCCCGTGCAACCCCTTGAGGCTTGAGCTTGTTGCCGGAACGGTTTGACTTACCGCTGTATGAAGCAGCCCGTGAGTGAAATAGGCAAGAATTCAAATTACGGTGCGCCATTCCACGTCCGGAATGTTGTTGGCTGCTGACTGTTCGTTTTCAGACTGGAACTCAAAAAGTGCCCGCTGGAACTTGTGCGCGGCCCCCAAGCGGCAGGAAATGACGTGGCCCGTGAAGTCCCTCCGGTCAGTCAAATCAAATCCTGATCGCCCATGTGCAAGCCATCAAATGGGCTTTCCTCCAGCTGCTTCCGGTTCCCGTCGGAGCTGACGGGCGTAGAACCAGCCGATCCCGATCAGGCTAAAGCCCAAGGCTACAAAGCTGGCAATGCGGGCTAGGCCTTCCAGTCCGGCGGCGTCCACCAGGAACACTTTCAGCACTGCCAGCAACACGACCACCAACGAACCGATGCGCCAGCTACGCAAATTCTGCCGTGCGCCCCAAAGCAGGAACAGGATCGCAAGGACGATGCCGGTGAGCGAACGAAGCAGATCTTCCGTCTGGGTCAAGGGCACGGCGGTGAGGTCGGTGCCGGAGAATATTTGGCGCAGTGAGCTTACGGCGAGCATGGAGATGAGCACCATGACCGCGCCGTCGATCAGGGCCCGTACCTGCTTCATCCCACCGGCCGGTCCATTGAGCAGCCATAGCAGGGCCGCGACCGGCAGGCCGTAAGCCGGTAGCAGCAGGTTGGCGAGAGGCACGGGGCCGACATGCTGCCCGACCAGCAGCGGGTTGTGCAGCACCAATGTGAACCAGCACCAATGCGCGGCAGCAAGTCCGGCGAGCGACCAGGCAATCTGCCTGCTCGCCGCGCACCGCTCACGCAGGCTGTATGCGCCGTAAGCACCTGCAAGCAGCAGCGCCTCCCACACGGTCCGCTCGGCCAGGCCCGTGCGGGCGAAGGCTCCGGCGCTATCGATCGCCATGATATTCTTGAAGGCGATATGCACCGGTACCAGCACTGTCAGGCCGAAGAGGGCCGCTCCTTGCGGGGCGAACCGCCCAAGACGCTGACGATGGATCCAAAGGGTCACGCCAAGTGATACTGCCACTGGCAATAGCTGCAGCCCGGTGACGCGCAGCGACGGCAATTCGGCAACCAGCACCGGTTCACCGGACAAGGCCATTACGCCCGCGAGGCACCAGGCAAGTGCAGGCGGCACCGCCCACAGGCCAGCGATGCCTACCAGCGTTGCTGTAGATGCTATCCGCTCACGCAGAGCAAAGAGTGCGGTCATGGCGGCCGCACTGGCGAACCAGGCGAGCATGTCGGAGGGCAGCAGCTGGGCGGCAACTCCATAGGTAAAGATCGCCGCGAGAACCTCAGCCAGCGCCCTTTCCGCTTTACCACGGTCGTGCCAGGCAAGTGCGGCCAGGAACGCGCTAGGCATGGCCCAGCGCAACGCGGCCAGGAAGTCTGCCGGGCCCTCGCTCATGCCGCGAAGCCGGGCAGCTTCATGTGCAAAGTCGCCAGTGAGGACCAGCAGTGCCACAATTGTCGCCGCCACGGCCCAGGCAAGTTTGGTGAGCCCGGAGCGGCTGCGCTTCACGTCCAGAAGCAATAGGCCGGCACCTAGTGCCGCGCCAACGATCGGTGCCGCCCAGCCGGGCGAAACATAAAGCCCGCCCGTCAGCAGGAGCGCGAAAGTGGTGGCAACGAGCAGCATCTGCTCTCCGGACTGCTGCGCGCTCTCCGGCCAGAGGCGCCATGCAGTCAGCCCCGGGAAGACGGCAAGTGCCAGCGCCACGGCTCCAATGTTCCATTGCGTCGCATCGTCGAAAGTGCCGAACTGCCAGGCGACTACGCCAAGCAGGGAAAGTGAGAACAGACAGAGCTGCAGTAGGTCGATCCGCGTCTGTTTGCGATAGTGCGCCAGCGCGACAGGCACCCCTGCGAGGATCGCGGCGAAAGCTGCGGCGACCATACTGAACGGTATGGCCTCGGGAGTGTTCCAGTCGGCGAGCAGTAGCGGCACCAGCAGGCTGGCGAAGCCGCTGGCGCGTCGCAACTGCGGAGCCTTCCAGCCGAGAGCGGCCAACGCTACCGCCAGCAGGGCGAACAGGCCCCAGGCAAGCAGACTGTGCTCCGTCCTGCCAATCAGGACTGCCATCTGCAGCGCCGCCACGCCTGCGGCACCGGCTTCCACCAGCCGCCGCAGATTGCCCGTGTCGGGCATGGCCCAGGCGGGGATGATAACCCCGAGCAGCACCAGGAAACCGCCGATCGCTAATGTTTCGGATGTTCCTCCGCCGAAGTTCAGCAGAAGGAGAATGCCCCAGCCAAGCCCGCCGCCAAGTGCCGCTAGGCCAAGCCACGCCCAGCACCGCTGGCGCGAAGTGACAGTCAGCCCCGCTGTGACCAGCGCAAGGTAGGCGGTTAGTAGCGGTATGTTGGCCTGTTCTCCGCCGACCAGCAAAGGGGCGGCGAAGCCGCCTATCAGGCCGAGAACCGCGCTCGGCATGCCGAATCGGAAGGAGAGCGCGATGGCCCCTGCGGTGACAACAGCAAGGCCGGCAAAGGCGGGCAGGGGGCCGATCAGGCCATAGGTCGTTCCGGCAAGGTAAAACCCGGCATAAAGCGTCGCAAGGCCGGCACCCGCCAGTGCCTGACGTACGCGCGGGTCGGCGATGCGGTTTTCGAAGCGGAATGCCACTTCCGCGCCGCCCAGAAGGCCCGCGCCGAACAACATGGCCAGAAGTACCCGTACCGGCGGCGTCAGCAGACCCGCCTCAATGGAGTACTTCACGATAAACAGACCGGCAACCGCCAGCGTGATCCCGCCGGCCCAGATCGGTAGCAGGCGGCCGAACAGATCCTCGAAATCGAAGTGCGGGCGCCAACCCTGTTTCGGCTCAGGAGCCAGCTCTTCTTCGGCAGGAGCAGACACTGCGGGCTCAGGAATAGGATCAAATGCGGCGACAAGGCGAGGACTCGCCAAGCCGGACGGGGCGGCGGCGATTTCCGGTTCCGCGCTTGTCTCGGATATCTTCCTTGCGGGCTCAATGCCTGTTTCCGGCGGTGCTTCGTATGCAGACGCCGGAGAGGGAGGCTGGGCCGTGGTGATGGCGGCTTCGAGCTGCTCGATCCGGTGAACCAGCCAACGGTCGTCCTCAAGCGTTTCCAGCCGGGCCCGCAACCGTTCGACGCGTTGCCACAGAAGATAGATCACCCATCCGGCAACCCCTAGCAGGATCACTTCCACGCCCAATCTCCCCTCATTACCATCGGGGGTGTATTGGAGAAATGAACGGTGTTCAATATAGAAATTAGACAACGTTCAATTTCCTGTCTAGGGAGCCCCTATGGGCAGGCGATCCGATCACACGCGCGAGGAATTGCGGGACATGCTCGTTGCGCTCGGCCATGCGCACATGGCTGAGGTGGGCCTCGCCAGGTTCTCCGGCCGCGAAGTGGCCAAGCGCGCCGGATATTCGGTTGGCACAATCTACAACGTGTTCGGATCGCTCGACGCTCTGATCGCGGCCATCAACACGCATACCTTCGGCCTGTGGGCGGAGCACCTGCGCGCACGTCTGGCCAGCGGCGAGCCGGATCGAATCCGCCTTCTGGTGGAAGGCTATTTCACCTTCGCGTTTGAGAATCCAAACCTGTGGAACGCGATCTTCGATCATCACCTGCCGGCGGATTTCGTGCTGTCGGAGGATGACCGCCTCAAGCGTGGTGAACTGACCGCGATCGTGATCGAGGAAATCGCCACGATCCTTCCTGAGCCGGACATAGTGGCCATTCCGCGGCTCGCCGCTTCCTTGGTGGCGGTCGTGCACGGCCACTGTGCGTTTGCTGTTAGCGGCAGCTTCGCGCTGCTGGAAGAACCGGACCCGATCGGTGCGGCATATGCCCGCGTTCGTGAGTGCCTGATGCAGGTAGCAAGCAACCAGCATTCGCAGTCCTGAGCGGCTATTCGGCAGACAGCCACGCGGCGATTGTCGCCTGAATAACTGCCGTAGAGGGGTTCGGTTGGAAGCACTGGAAGCTGCCGTCCATTCACGCGCCGAAGCATGGCCTCTGCTGGTGTGTTTGGCGTAATGCATCGAACGATCCAAAGCGGTCGCTCATTTCGCTTAACATAATGGCAGATCCCGGTCGCTGCTCAACCGGCAGCATCCGTCCAGCCGTTCTGCTAACGGGGCGTAAACCAAATCATTCTATCGATCAGTGCAACCCGCCGCGGAGAAGCACACGATGGTAGCGCAAAGGAGATCGTTGTTCGGCACCGAAGATAAGCGCGAGGCGCTCGAACTGGCGATGAACAACCTTCCGATCGGTGTCGGGCTTTATTATCCCGATGGTCGGCCATGTTTCCTGAATTCCAGCCTCCTTGAGATTTACGATCTAAAAAAGGGCGTAGCAGGCAAGAACTCGACATTCGAAGATCTTATCGCAGATGGAGCGTTCGACAACTGGAAGCAGGATCCCAAAGAGCACTTCGCCAAGGTTCAAAAGGCGCTCGAAGAGGGACACAGCTATTCGGCGGAAGTTGAGATCGGTGACAAGATCGTTGCGGTGCACGATCGGCCGATTGAGAACGGTTACATACTCTCAACCCAGCAGGACGTCACCGAGCGCGTGTTAGCCGAAGAGCGGATTGCCCATCTTGCCAATCACGACCCGCTAACCGACTTGCCGAACCGGGCAGCCTTCAACGCCCGGATCGCCGACGCGATCGAAAAGGCGCGGGCGAAACGCGAGAAGTTCGGGCTGCTGTTCATCGATGTCGATCATTTCAAGGACGTCAACGACATTTTCGGCCACAAGGCGGGAGACCTGTTGCTGCTTGAGATGAGCAAACGGTTCCGCTTGTGCGCGGGCGACAATTTCCTCGCGCGGCTCGGAGGCGATGAGTTCACCCTCATTGTCGACAACGGCCCGCAGCCGGATGCGGCGGGGGTGCTCGGCAGCCGCCTTATCGAGGGCGCGACCGAGGATTTCATATTCGAGGGCAATACCATTTCGGTGGGTCTTAGCGTCGGCGTAGCTGTCTTCCCCGATGACGGTCAGGACTTGAAGACGCTCATGAGCAACGCCGACGCGGCCCTTTATCGGGCAAAGGGGGATGGGCGCGGTGTGATCCGCTTGTTCGAGCCGGAAATGGACAAGCGCATCCACGAGCAGCGGAAGCTCAAGGCCGATATCAGAGACGCGTTGAAGCGGAGCGAGTTCTCAATGTGCTATCAGCCGCAGGCGACGGTGGGCGGCGACATCTTCGCATTCGAGGTGCTGCTTCGCTGGCAGCACCCGGTCCGAGGCGCCATTATGCCGGACGATTTCATTCCGATTGCGGAGGAAAGCGGGCAGATCCTGGAGATCGGAGAATGGGTATTGCGCAGCGCCTGCGCCGAAGCGGCGTCATGGACGAACCCCTTGCGGATCTCGATCAACCTCTCGCCGGTCCAGTTCCGCCACGGCGATCTTGCCAAGCTCGTCCACGAGGTCTTGCTCGATACCGGGCTCGCGCCGGCGCGCCTTGAGCTGGAAATCACCGAAGGCGTGCTCATCCACGATTTCGCGCGCGCGCTTGCCCAGCTCAGGCGACTGAAGGCGCTGGGCGTGCGGATTGCGATGGACGATTTCGGGACGGGCTATTCCTCGCTGTCATACCTGCAGTCGTTCCCGTTCGACGTGCTCAAGATCGACAAGTCGTTCATCGCCAATCTCGATCACAACGCCCATGCCGAGGAAATCATCCGCGCGATGATTGGCCTGGGCCACGGCCTCAACCTGCCGGTGGTCGCCGAAGGCGTCGAGACTTCCGAGCAGCTCCGCTTCCTCTCCGACGAGCACTGCGAGAACGTTCAGGGCTTTCTGATCGGCGCGCCCCTGCCGATCGCCGAATACGCAAAAATCCTCAATCCAGATTCTCATCCGACGCGCATACGCCGCCAGACAACATAAGACGCGACCAAGCCGCATCGCTCAGATCGAACGGTGACATGGGCAGGTGGCGCAAACGACGGATGATCCGTCGACGGATGAACGACGCGACTTATCTCAAGGCCCACCGCACGGCTTCCAAACGTCCGCTAAGAGCGCGCAAAGCTGACACGCTAGTCGCCGTTGGCAACGTCCGCTATCCCAATCGGCGCCCCGAAAGGAGCCGTTCCGGACTGTCCGACGAGTTGGTCATTCGATGTTCGCTTTCAGGGAAGCGGCGGTGGAGCTTTTATGTCCGGGATGGGGCGCCAAGCTGCCGCTATTAGGCATGCTCCCTTTGGTAGAATACGGGATTGCGCATCCATTCGTTGACCGCTGACTCTCGCCATCCGGTGCAGCGCGTGGCAATTCGGATCTGCCGGGGGAAGGTGCCGTCCTTGATCTTGCGGTAGAGCGTCGCCCTGGAAAGGCCGGTGCGATCGAGCACGGCGTTGAGGCGAAGAATGCGGTCGGGTGTCTGATCGGTCATTATGGATTTTCCTGAGTTGCAGTCAGTTGCGATGCTCCTCCGGGTTCAGATTTGAGATCATCTCGGCACTCGTCAAGATGGCCGGATTCCGGGCTTTCTACGCTGGTGTGCGCGAGGATTTGCCGTGGCGCCCGGTGCTTTCCAGCCGTGCGATAAAATAAATTTCGATGGGGATTGGTTTGGCGTCCCAGGCCGTCTCGGCCTGACCGCGCTCTAGGGTCGGTACTCAATAAGGCTGGCGGAAGAGGTGCGTTGCTGATTCAAGGTGTCGGAGGAGGCACTTTGGATGAGCAAACACCTTTACTGGCTGGACGACACAAGCTGGTCGGCGATCGAGCCCTTGCTGCCGAGCGGCCGGCGTGGAGCGCATCGGGTCGATGATCGTCGGGTGATCTCGGGCATCATGCATATGCTCAAGACAGGTGCGCGATGGCGTGATTGCCCGTCGGAGTACGGCCCGCACACGACGATCTACAACCGCTTCAATCGCTGGAGCCAGCAGGGTATCTGGGAAGATATCTTCTACGCCCTGACCGGCTCGACCGGCCTGATCGGCGGGGTGACGGCCTCGATCGACAGCATGCATATCAAGGCGCACCGCTCGGCAGGCGGCGCAAAAGGGGGGCGTTGGCGCAGGCTATCGGCCGATCCCGCGGCGGACGTACCACCAAGGTTCACGCGCTGACCGACGAAATGGGGCGGCCACGCGCCCTGGTGCTGACGTCCGGCAATGCTCACGATCTGAACGGCGCGCGCGACCTGCTCGCCATCACCGGCGCACCCCGCCGCTTGCTTGCGGACCGGGCTTATGACGCCCGATCGTTGCGCGATTGGTTGGCTGAGCGCGGCTGCGAGCCGGTTATCCCACCCAACCCGACGCGCAAGAACCCGCACGCCTACGACCCCATCGCCTACAAGCAGCGCAATGGCGTGGAACGATTCTTCTGCCGGCTCAAGGACTTCCGGCGCATCCACACTCGCTACGACAAGCGGGCGGACATCTTCCTATCCGCCGTGCTCATCGTCGCCGCCATCATCTGGTGGGCCAATTGAGTCCCGACCCTAGGTAGCTAAGCGACCGCTATGTTGGCGGATCCAGTCGCCAGCTTCGCGCCTCAAATCAGTCGTTCAGCACTAAGCCAACGATTTCTGGAAGCTTCCGTTCGGGCAAAGTCAGGCCGTCCGATAAGTCGTCCGAAACCCATGGAATGTCAGGCCAGAGGCGCATTCTGATGGGGTTTGCTGACATTCCAGGTGGCGATGGCCGGGCAACCGTTCCCGATGCATTGCAGTGGAGACCTGCACAGAATCTGCACAACATCTCCATCGATCCAACATGCCTTGCTCCCACTCACTGCGCAGCGCGCGGGCAAGTGAGCTTCCGTACCCGTATGGATGGAGGTTCAGGATGGAGTTTTCCCTACACCGGCTCAGGGGTGCCTTTGCACTCAAGGCCATACTTACTGCGACGCTGGTGGCGCTCGGAGACCTGATGTTCTTCCAGAACGGTCTACATGGGGGCGCCTTTGGCTTCTATGGTCTGGCGATGCTGGCGGCGCTGGCGCTGGCACGCCCTGCGGTGATCGGGCATATCGGCCCGGCGGCGGCTCTGTGCCTTGCGGCGCTATACGCTCTTGCCATGGCATATAGCGCCAGCCCGCTCTCATGGACCCTGTTCTGGATCGCGGCGGGGTTCGCCACACTGATGCCGCGCACCGCCGGCTTTGACGATGGCTGGCGCTGGTTCCAGCGGCTCATGTTCCACGGGCTGGTCTCGCTGCTCGGGCCGATCCCGGATAGCAGGCGCCGTGCGGCGGCGCGGGCCCGGCGTGGTTCAGCTGCCGGGGGATTGCAGCGGCTGCTACCCGTCGTGATCCTGCCTATTGCCGGATCGCTGCTGTTCCTCAGCCTGTTCGCGGTGGCCAATCCGGTTATCGAAGGGTGGCTGGCCTCGTTCAGTGCGCCGCGGATGGATGGCAGGTCGTTCTTCCGTATTGCCTTGTGGCTGGCGCTGGTCTGGTTGGCCTGGTCCCTGATGCGGCCGCATATGACACGGCACCTTCTAGGCACGTTCGACGGCCGGGGAGATGTTGAGATTCCCGGCGTTTCGGCTGCCTCCGTCACGCTGTCACTGCTGGTC